>CANPMT010000018.1 GCA_947575235.1 uncultured Porphyromonadaceae bacterium | reverse complement strand
GGAGGACAGGCTTCCAGCCTGTCAACAGCGTCAAACCCAAAGACAGAGCAAGGAGAACAAACTTCCAGCCTGTCAACAGCGTCGAACCCAAAGACAGAGCAAGGAGGACAGGCTTCCAGCCTGTCAACAGTGTCAAACCCAAAGACGGAGCAAGGAGGACAGGCTTCCAGCCTGTCAACAAATAAGGGTGAGTGCCATAAGCCCTCACCCTTATTTATTATCTAATCATCTTGAATATTCTACCATTCTGCCATACTATAAAGATACTTCCACTCCCGTTAAACTCAGACATCAGTCCATCATATATCAACACTCCCGATAAATTATAAATTTTAACAGGAGAAGACGTATCTATCGCCTCACCAATAATAGAGGGAGCTGATGAATCTCCTAAGAAAACAAATTGAATCCAGTCTCCATAAAAGACATTCTCTTCAGTCTCTGCAACTATACGATACTGATATGACTCATTAAGTTGAAGTGCAGTACTTTCAATAGAAACCCGACCCATCTGTGGATTTGATAACAACAACTCTTCAGAATCTATCACGGAAGGCCAAGATTGAGCTCTATATTCGAATTTTGCAGAAACATCCTTAATTCCAATCTCGCCGTTAAATGTAGCGGTAGTAGCCGTAAAGTCTGATGGGGCCAAAGTTGCCACAGCATTAGTCACGAACTGGATACTATCTCCTTCATAATTTATCCCATCCACATCAACCACAGCTCTGCATACATATCGGGTGTATCCTTTAAGATCAGTTACAACCAAAGAATAGGAATTGTCATCAACATCAGTGGACCAATAATACTTTCCGGTAACGTCATCAGAATCTTCTTCTATAAAGAAGCCGTATCTTGTACCCTCACTAAAATAGCATTTACCCCTTATTGTGACACTGAACACAGATATATCTTCAGGGTATAGAGTAATAGGATTTATGGCAAAAGTATCAAATTTTGTGTCTGTCCCGTAATACTCCTCTCCGGATTCACCCTTAGCATACCACCTTACATAATATGAACGATTGGGTATAAGATTATCCAGTTTTGCAGTATATTCTCCTGCAGCACAATTGATATACTTTTCTTTCCCATCATCTTGTTTTATAAGAAAACCACTACTGACAATATCCTCTTGAATCAATAAATTGGCAGTTGATTCCAATATAGCTGAAGTAGATGTAATGTCTTTAATCACAGTTTTAAAATATTCTTTCATAAAAACATTTACCGCAGGTAAGGGGAATAAGCCAGTTATTCCTATGAAATGCGAATCATCTCCATAGGAATTAAGTTTATCAGCAAACTCAACCGTTCTCATTTCTTTTAGGGAACATGATTCATCTGCTGATAGCCAACTATTTCTGAAATTATATTTTATTATGTCATTTGCCACATAATTCGACTGATAAGTAGAAGCACGATTAGCGTCTCCTCCTAATATTCCTATACAACTTGTGCTTGAAGAGGAGGATCTTCCAGTCGGGTCTCCCAACTCTTCACAACCAACATAACAATCAATCAAGACGCACTTATCTTGAATGACCCCGGAAATTCCACCTAACCGTACTATATCAGCACTTCCCAATACATCTCCAATGTTAGCTGAGTAGAGATATCTTGCTCCGTAGTTCATTGCTCCAGCCACACCACCAACAAGAGCAAGAATTTTGTTATTACTAACACCAGAATTAGTTATATCGCAGTAAATTTTACCTAAATTAAGACAATACCATCCGCTTGAACCATCTGAAAGACCACTGATTCCTCCTAAGAAATGGTTGTTGTATTGTACCTGTCCATTACATTTGGAGTTGTCTGTTATAGAACCGCGATTAACGCAATTATTGACTTTTCCCCCTTTTATTGAACCTACAATTCCACCTAAATATGAATAGTAAGAGTTCGGCGTATTAGAGATGTATTCAATCTCTACATTATTGCAACATTGAGTTATAATTGCATTGGAAATTGCCTTTCCTACAATACCACCAATAAACACATATGACATCTTACTTTTTGAAGAAATGTTTATCTGCCCTGTCGTGGATAAGTTACTTATAACACCATCAACATAACCGAACAGACCGTAAAAGACTTCATTCGGATTATCGGTGGTTATCGTTAAATCTATTTTATAGTTTATATTATGATTTTGTGCATCAAAACTCCCTTCAAAAGGGAATTTTGAATTGACTCCAATAGGAGTAGTCCAATTAATTGGACTAAGGTCAATATCATTATCGATAAAGATGGTTTTCCCTTTAAAAGAATTGCCAGAAGCCACTAATGCTGAGAGACCTGCTAACTCATTGGGTTTTGTAAGATGGTATTCATCCGATGTCGGGACATACCAGTTTTTATCGGCATTTTCAAAGGAGATGTTTCCCCCAGAATTACCACCCCCTGAATTATTGACTGACACATTGCAAATAGCATTGTTTGAACCTAAATTGGAATGGGCATATATTGTCACATTACCAGTGTTTTTTGCTGTTATAAGTCCAGTCGATGAAATATCAGCGATAGATGGATCGGAGGAGTTCCATGTTATAGATGGAGTGGTATAGGTGGGATAATTGAAACTGTAATTAAGTTGCTTTGTTTCCCCCGCTTTCATTGAGAGATCTGAGGGAAGAACTGCTATTTGCGTATCCATACATGCCAAGGTAAACACTTGATCACGGTACTGATAATTCTGCCCCCCATATAGTGTATATTTTAACCGGATTGTAATTGTGGATTCTCCCGAGAAATAAGCATTGACCGTAGCTTTTACGGTAAGGCCCAATTTCGATACTGCCACACTGGGATTCGTTGACGAGACTGATTCAATGCTCAAATAGTGGTAACCTGTGGCATCGATTTCTGTTTGGTAACTCTGCCCGACGAATAATGTTGAGGTAGCGCCCCATAGTTGGGAAGTTGCTGAAAAAGCCACCATCAAACAGCAAATAATAAGCTTTAAAAGTTTCATTGGTGTTATAAGCCTCAGTCATCCTCTCTTTGGCTAAATGGTTAGATTTTACAAAAGAAGCGTAGGATTCTGTATCATTGCCATCCTACTGCTTGAGGCTTCTCGCATTGCCCTATTCATGTTGGACGGCAACGTAGAAGCCCACGCTTGTGTATGCAATAATTACACTTGCACAGAATCTATTTTTAGAATCTATGCAGAATGCAGTATACTACATATACAGGGCATCTACCATTGCACAATCCTTGACATGAATATGAAATTTTGCGAGAATTTCAAGCAGTCAAGAATCAGCGCAGATAAACGCTTTCTTAATTATTTCAATCCGACCTATTCCTTTCTCTAAAGGATTTAGAATTCGGATTCATATGCAAAATTATAAAAATAATCTGATAAAACAATAAAATGTGTTGTCAAACATTAGTTTTCAGGAATAACATGAGAAAACTGGGGTAAGTTTTATTGTCACGTTTTCGATGTTTCTTTGGTTTTGACGGTTCTGACAGGCTGGCAGCCTGTCCTCCTTGCTCTGTATTTGGGTTTGACACTGTTGACAGGCTGGAAGCCTGTCCTCCTTGCTCCTAATTTTGTAGGAGTTCTTGCTCATAATTTTGTTGAAGTGGATATTTTGCATTAACTTTGCTTCCATTATAAAACTCTTGGCTATGATGGACTGTGACTATTTTGACAAACATGCCCCTATTGACATCTCTTACCGGAAACTTCCTCATTGGAATCAAGATGGAAAAATATACTTTGTCACATTCCGACTCCACGACTCTTTACCTAAGACTAAACTTGACCAACTGAGATCTATTAAGGATAAGTGGTTGAACGAGCATCCTGCACCTCTTACAATTGAGCAGAAACTTGAATATCATAGGTTATTCGACCAAAAGATTGATAAATGGCTCGACGCCGGATATGGTGCATGTGTGCTTAAAGATGATGCTTGTGGAAGAATTGTTGAGAATGCCATATGGCACTATGATGGCATAAGATACATCGTTCATGGGTATGTTGTAATGTCTAATCATGTGCATCTGATGCTACAGCCTTCCGATAATTATAAGCTTGAAAAGATATTACATTCTATCAAGAGTTTTAGTGCCAATGCCATTAATAAGCAAGTCGGAAGATGTGGGAAATTGTGGGGTGCGGAATCGTATGACAGAATAATCCGCGACAGCTGCCATTATCATAATGTTAAAAACTATCTTTTCAAAAATGTATCAATGGGTGGGATAAGATGGCATTTGTAGGGTCATTTGCTTTGCAAGATAATTTGCAAGGAGGACAGGCTTCCAGCCTGTCCTCCTTGCTCCGTCTTTGGTAGGAGGCTTTGCGCCGTCTTTTTTAGGGGGTCAGGAGATTGCCTTTGTCGTCGTAGCGGAAGGGGAGCTTCCACGCCATCAGGAAGGCGGGGATGGTGACTATCATCACCATTACAAAGAAGGCGGTGTAGCCCATACGGTCGCAGAGCCAGCCACTCATCATGCCGGGTATCATCACTCCTAAGTTCATGATGCCGGAGGCAAACGCGTAATGCGCCATGCGATGCTTGCCGGGTGCAACCTGCTGCATCATGAAGAGCGTCAGTCCTACGAAGCCGAAACCGTAGCCGAAATATTCCAGCACTATCCCGCCGGCTATCCACAGAACATTCTCCGGCTGCCACCACGCAAGAAACACATACACTATAAACGGCACGTTGAATATCGCTACCAACGAGAGCAACGTGCGCCGGAGGCCACGAGCCGAGATATAATAGCCCGCCAACAACGAACCCAATACAAAGGCACCGGCACCGAACGTGCCGTAGAATATACCGATCTGCTCATTGTCGAGCCCTAAGCCACCGGTCTCACGCCCGGCTTTGAGGAAAAGTGGCACTATCTTCACCACAAAACCCTCGCCGAAACGGTAGAGTATGATGAACAGAATGTAGATCCAGATATAAGGTTTGCGGAAAAACTCAGCCAACACACCCCATAATTCACGCATCGCCTCTTTACCCGACCTCTTCTCAGCCGTCTTATCCCTCTTCCCCTCCGATGAGGGAAGAATGACTATATGGTAGAGTGAGATGAGAACCATTATCGCACCCAACAGACCCATAATCCAGGTCCACGCATAACGGTTGGCGGCTATGCTATCGATGGCAGGCGCCGTCTCGGCTGTCATCCCGGCTGGCAAAGCATGCTTTATCAGCACACCGGCCAGATACACCAGGCCACCCGAGGCGGCTATCTTCGCTATGTTGTAGAACGCACCCTGCCAGCCGATGTAACGCGCCTGGTCCTCCGTAGAGAGCTCGGCCATATACACACCGTCGCAGGCCACATCATGCGTGGCTCCCGACAAGGCCGCCAGGGCAAGGAATGCCACAGCCGGAGCGAAGAAATCATGGAAATTGAGCGACAACGCCACCAACCCGAACGCTATTCCTGTGAGAAGCTGGGTGGTGGTGACATACATCTTCTTCGTGCCGAAAAGCTCCATCAGCGGACTCCAGAGTGGCTTCAGACTCCACGGCAGGAGTATGAGAGAGGTCCAGAATGTTATGGCGGCGGCATCGGTGCCCATACCTTGGAACATGAGCACCGACACCATATTCACCACTACAAACGGGAGTCCCATGGCGAAATAGGCCGTGGGCACCCATGTTACGGGGGAACGTTTCATCTCTTATCCTTCTTATCTGTCATTTTCAACGTCAGGGTGACGCCGCGCATCACGTCGTCATGCGTTATCTGCGGCTTCTCCAATGGTCGGCCGTCAAGCGTGGCCGAGCCGATGTAACGGTTCTTGTCGGAGAGACCCTCGGCTATCACGGTGAAGGCGCGCCCCTCTCCCACCGGAATCTCCACACGCTCAAACATCGGCGCACCGAGTTCATACACGCCACCCACAGGGTCGACGGGATAGAAGCCCATGGCCGACATCACGAACCATGCCGACATCTGCCCCATATCCTCATTGCCGGGGAGTCCGGCGGGGGTATCGGTATAGAGTTCGGTCATGATCCTGCGCAGCCAGTCGACACCCTTCCACGGTGCGTCGGTATAGTTGTAGAGATAGGGGTTATGATGCGACGGCTCATTGCCATGGGCATACTGTCCTATCATCCCTGTCGAGAATATCGGGAGCTCAACCGACGGGTCGGTCTCATGGCTCACCATACTGTCAAGACGCTCCTCGAGAGCCTTACGTCCGCCGAAGAGTTCAGTCAGCCCCTCCACATCATGCTGCACCGAGAAGAGATACTGCCAGGCGTTGCTCTCGCAAATATCCTCGGTATATGCGTCAGGATTAAACGGCTCAAGGAAAGAGCCGTCGGCATTGCGCGGCTGGAAGAACCCTGTGGCCGGATTGTAGGTGTTGCGGTAATTCTTCGAACGTTTGAGGAACTCCTCATAAATCTCCGTCTCACCGAGATGCTTGGCCAGGAGAGCTATTGAATAATCGTCGAAAGCATACTCGAGAGTCTTCGACATCTCCCAGCTGTCATCCTCACTCTGAGGCACATACCCCTTGTCGATATAATCACCCAACCGGCGGTAATCGCGCATACGCGCTGTGTTCACCATCAGCTGCAGGGCACGTTTCTGCTCCTCCGGGGTGAAACCGCCTAAGTTCTTCAGAATGGCATCCACGATTATCGGCGCCGAGTGATAACCGATCATCATATCGGTCTCGGACGCCCACATGTTCCATACCGGAAGACGGCCGTTCTGCTCGCCGAAGTCAAATAGGGAACGTGCCATATCGCCGGCCCGCTGCGGGTCAACGATCGTATAGAGGGGATGCGCCGTGCGGTAGGTGTCCCATGTCGAGAAGGAGGAGTAATTGGTGTGCGAAGCACTCTGGTGAGTCTTCCCGTCAGGACCGGGATACGCACCGTTGACATCGTTATAGATTGTCGGGGCCAGCATCGAATGATAGAGGGCTGTATAGAATATCCGTTTCAGACGCTCGTCAGATGTGGTCACCTTTATCTTGGCCAGCTCACTGTTCCATTCCCTGCGTGTTGACTCTTCGGCGGCATCGAAATCAACGACAGGCGACTCAGCCATGAGATTGGCGAGGGCACCCTCCACACTGTTGGGTGAGAGAGCCGTGGCCAGCGTTATCCTCTCCCCCTCTTTGGTATTGAAGCGGAAAGTGGCGTCGCAGGCCATACCCACGCGCTCACCCTTGTCGTTGAGGATAGCCGTGGAGTCGATTTCGGCCGAAAGGAAGGGGCGCGAGAAACGAGTGGCGAACCACAGCCGCTGGTTGCGTGCCCAGCCGTCAGAGAAGCGGTAGCCGGCCACAGTCACCGAGTCGATCAGCATGATTTTGGTGTCGCGTGTGCTGTCCCAGTTCGTGGCCTTCGAGAGGTTGAGGCTCACCGCCGCGCTGTCGGATGCGGGGAAGGTGTAACGCTGCAGCCCCACACGAGGCGTGGCTGTGAGTTCCACGTCGATTCCATAGTCGTCGAGCCGCACCTTGTAATAACCGGCGCGGGCCTCCTCCGAATCATGCGAGAAACGGGAATGAAGCCCCAACGGAGCCTCGGCCCGTTTCCCCGGAAGTATGTAGGGGAGGTAGGATATGTCGTAGAGGTCGCCCGCCCCGGTGCCGGAGAGATGCGTGTGCGAGAATCCGGCTATCGTGGAGTCGGGATAGAAATACCCTGCGATACGGTCCCAGCCCGGCAGACCGTTGTCGGGACTGAGCTGCACCATACCGAACGGGGCCTGCGCCCCGGGATAGGTGTTGCCGGTGAAATCTGTTCCGATGAAGGGGTCGACGAATGTGGCGAGGTCGGCTCCCTTGTCAGCCTCACCCGAGGATGAGGAGCAACCCGCCACGGCTATCGCGGCGGGAAGCATGAGCATTGGTATCAGGCGTCTCATTTCAGTGAGTTTATGAAGGCTTTGTAATCGGCATCCTTACCCCAGTCGCGGTTGGCCACCGGACCCATCTCGAACTCCAGGACTCCACCCTCCGTGAGGTCGCCATGGGTGAACCATGGGCCGTTGAGCTCCTTGCCGTTGAGACGTGCCGACTGGATATACTTGTTGTTCTCGGAATAATTGTTGGCCTTTACCGTAAACTCCTTACCGTTGTCGAGGTGGATTGTAGCCTCGTCAAAGAAGGGGGTGCCTATGGTATATACCGGCAGACCCGGAGTGACGGGATAGAAGCCCAACATGGTGAACACCACGAAACCTGACATACCGCCGCCATCCTCATCGCCGGGCACACCCATCAGGTCGTTGCGGAACCACTGGCGCAGCAGCGAGTGTATGCGCTTCTGCGATTTCCAGGGGGCGCCGCTGTAGTTGTAGAGATATGGCACATGCAGGCTCGGCTCGTTGGCCATCGAGAACTGCCCCACGTTACCTGTATGGTCGGGCAACTGCGCGTAGAACTGGAATTTATTCTTCCCCAACGGCTCGTTGAACATGCTGTCGAGCGCGGCGTTAAACTCCGCGTCGCCACCCATCAGCTGAATCAGGTCGGGGATATTGTGGGGCACATCCCAACGGTAGACCCATCCGTTGTTCTCGCCGTAATATTCACGTGCCCCCATTCCACCCGGATAGCGGTAGTCGAAGGGCTGGATGAAACGTCCGGCCTCATCCTTGGGATGGAAGAATTTCGTCTCGGGGTTGAAGAGGTTGCGGTAGTTATACGAGAGACTGTCATAACGGGCGGCCTCGGCATCCTTCCCTAAGAAGGAGGCTATGCGGCTCAGGCACCATTCATCGTAGGCTGTGCCGAGAGTCACGGCCACCGGCTGTCGGTTCTCGAAGGAGTGTACCTCAGGATACTTCTCCTTCTCACCCGGAGCGAGCGCCGGGATGTAGCCATGCTTCTTGTAGAAATCATCCAGACCGCCGGCCGGTTTACCCGACCACGGGGCGAGTGTCTTCTCCTCGATACCCTTGCGGCAAGCCTCGTAAGCCAACGCGAGGTCGAAATCAGTCAGACCCTTGGCGTAGGCATCGGCCACGGTGGCCACGCCATGGTTCGAGTTCATACGGCGTGTGTCGCCCGTGATTTCAGGGAATGTCGGCATCCACAGACTGTCGGTCTGCTGCGCCATCCTCAGGTAAGAGTCGATGATATCCACCTCCAGTTCCGGCTCCACAATCACGCGCAGCGGATGGGCGGCGCGGTAGGTGTCCCAGATCCAGTCATCGGTATAGAAGGGCTCCCCTCCGTCGTCATGCACCTTACCGTCAGACGCGCTGAAATACTTCCCGTCCTCGCTCAGGCATACAGGGCGTTCATAAGTGCGGTAGAGCGACGTGTAGAAGAGGGTCTTGTCATCCTCGTTATCGGTCTGCACATCAATCTTCCCTAAAGTCTCGTTCCAGACATCCTTTGCGGCGTTAGCCACAGAGTCGACGTCATAGTTGGCAATCTCGCGGCGCAGGTTCCTCTTGGCCTGCTCCTCGCTGATAAACGACACGCCGTAACGCACGTTCAGCTCCTTTGTGCCGTCGGGGTATCTTGCCACCAAGGCGGCATCCTTACCCGAGGCGGTCGCCGAAGAGCCCGAGGCCACGTCGGTCACCTCAACCGGCTGCTGCTCCGTCTCAAGATAAAGATACACCTTCACATTATTGTCGAGATTCTGGTAGCCGCTGAACGAGTTCCCGTCAGCCTTCAGCTCACCATCCTTTGAATTGAGAATCAGATAGGCCGGTTTGTCGGGATTCAGCTTCATGTCATATACGGCCGACTGATGCGAGGGTGCGAAGCTCACGTCGATCTGCGGCTCGTCGAGCATCACCGAATAGCGGTAGGGACGTATATCCTCATTGTCATATGTATAAGCTATGACCGGAGCAATCTCCGACTTCTCCCCCTGGAAAGGTGAGAGATTGAACGCCGATTTCTCGCGGTGGTTGGTTACGATAATCGGAAGACCGTTCAGTTTGTCGGCAGTATAGTCGGCTCTTTCCGGCACCATTCGCAACATGCTGTTAGGGAGGTGTACGTTCGGGAAAGTAGGCACAAGCAGATGGCTGATATTTCCGATATATGGATTGACGTAATCCACCGGTGTCTTACCCTTCTCATTCCCTGTGCCGGAGCTGCACGCGCAGAGAACGGCGGCCAGCGCAATGGGGCAGCACAGGCTGAGATTCACGGAATTCATTCTAAGATTGAAATGATGTGGTTTCATTAAAAATGTAGAAAATAATTTAAAGATTCTTGAATTGTATCCTATGATTTGATTTACGGTCACAAAATTAACAATAATCTATCAATCTTGCAAATAGAAACGCCTAATCTTGCAAAATAAATTGCCCCGGCGCTTAACCGGGGCATTATCTGCAGACGGTGTAATCCGCGGCCTCGTGGGCCTGCAGTGTCATTGGATACTCCACAGGAAGGGGGTCAGCTCAGCGGCCATCTTCCTTGACTGCGCAGCCGAGGGATGATAGCCCGCGCCATACCCGGCCTCACCATCCTGCGGTGTCATGTCAAAACGGTAGACACCCTCGCGCGACTTGGCAAGCCGGTCGAGCACACCCTTCACGTCATCGAGTTCCCTGCCGTGCATCATGCTCCCTGTCAGCAGAACGATCTTGGCGTCGGGATGCAGCTGCCGCAGATGGTCAAGAAACCCGTTGTAACGATTCTCGAAACGCTCTATGTCGTAGTTGCCGCCGCTGGTGTCGTTGGTGCCCAGATTGATGCAGATTATATCGGGCGAGAAACGGGTGTGGTCCCATGGCACGGAATGGTCGTAGAGCATAGTGTAGTCATATTCGTCGGGCATCGTCTTCTCGGCGTCCCCCTCGCGCGGAGAGCCGGCGTTGCGGTATATTCCGATACCCGACCGGCACACCATATTGAAATTGGCATTCAGTTCCCTTGCCGTGAGATAGGCATAACTCAGACAGTGGTTCTCGGTGTCGTAAGTGAATGGGGCTTCCGCATTGTCAGCCTCGGTTCCGAAACCGCAGGTTATGCTGTTGCCGATAAACTCAATCCTGCGGGCGCTTGAATCCGGGGTATTGAAGAATCTGTTTCCGCCCGGCACACGGAAACCTCTGATTTCTGGATTGTGCTCAAACCCCTCGATGCAATAAGTAAGACGGGCGGTATGCTCACCGTCAGCCAGACCGGTCAGCGAGAGCACGGAATCATTCTGAGCCACCTCCATCTTTACAGCCGGACTGTCATCGACACTCACCATCCAGAACCCGCTGCCGGGATTTGTAAGCATATCAAGCTGAGAGCCTGAGAAACCCAATCGGGCGGTGACACCGGGATAATTGAAACGCACCGCACTGTCGGATGTCACCGCCGTGCGTCCCATATATGACACAACCTCATGGCTGCCTGGAATCGTGACAGCCGACTGCCCGCCGCTGACGGCGCAAGCGCCCAGCAACGTCATCGCCGCCACCGCAGAAAGGAACATTCTCTTATACATAAATCGCAAGGTTATAGTTTATGATTGCAAAAGTAATAAAAATAATCATTATTCGGCAACAGGACTGTAAGTTTGCTCATCGGTTGCGGTAGGAGGTCGGGGTCACGCCGTAGGCTTTGCGGAAGAGTTTGCCGAAGTAGGAGACCGACGAGAAGCCGGTCATCTCCACCACCTCAGCCACTGTGCACGGCGTCGCGCCACCTAACAGATGTCTGGCCCTCTCAAGCCGCATCTCGTTGATCCAGGTGCTGAAACTCTTTCCGTAGTGGCGGTTGATGTAACCGGAGAGGTAGCTGCGGTTGGTGCCTACCCGCTCGGCCAATACCTCAAGTGTTATATCAGCGTCGCAATACCCCTGACCGGCTATCCATGCCTCAAGACGCCTCACAAACATGCTCTCACCTTCGCCCGACACCATATCGCCACTCTCCTCAAGCGGATTCTCGGCCACATATTGCACCACAGGAAGATGCAGGGCGTAATTCTCTACCGACACGTAGATGTAGATGAACACCAGTATCCCCGCGCTCATCAGCAGCGCAAGCCACATCTTGCTGAAAAAGAGCGATAAACCGCAGAGCATACCGAAGATTATGACACACCACGCACTGAGATGGAGCCAGCGTATAAAGGTGACTGTGGTGTCGGCGTAGTTGTATTCGAGCTGCCGCTTGAGCCGACGGTAGGATTTCAGAAATACTAAGGTCATTATCCCCGCCTGGATGAGAAACCATATCCCTACCCCGGCTAAAACCCAGACAAACCGACCGGAGGGCACGAGAGCCGCCCCACCCCACAGGGTAAGCTCAGCCGCGCAGAATGATAGCACATAGCGCCTCATCCTTCCGGCAGAACAGAAAGCGGGGTCGAGAAGCGATATGAAGGAGCATCCGAAGAGGTATTCGGCTGCAAGATAGTATGTAAGGTTGACTGCCGAAGCTATCAGCGGTGCCTCCGAGCGCAGCGGAATCACCACGAACACCCCGATTCCCAAGGCATAGGCGGCATATCCGGCCCCTAACATCAGCCTCGACCGGCGGTAGACGTCGAAAAGGGCTATCTGCGGAGGTTTAACCAAAAAGAGGCAGAGAGCCAGAACAAAGGTGGTCACCGACCCGGCCAGCACCGAATATTCATACAACAGATTATTATCCCACATATTGAGCTATCTTTTATAAACAGTGGTTTCTGAGAAACTGTTTAAATTTATTTATCGCAGGATTTGAGAAGGATTGTCATTTGAATTTTTAATCTTGATGAAGGAGTTTAGGGGTTCCTAAATGACTGAATCAAGATTAAAAATACATTGACAAGACTCTCAAAGACAAGATAAAATAAATTTTAAACAGTTTCTGAAGGGCAAAGTTAGCAAAATATCCCGCATATATCAAACGGGAGAGCCGCCCGGCAATAGTCTGATATCCGCGGCGGCTCTCAATATGGCTTGTCAAAGCTGTGAAAAATAGTGTCGTACTTGTAACCGGGGACCGTAGACGTACTTGCCGTACAGCCTCAGTTGAGAAGTGAGTTTCTCATCGCAAAGTTAATACAGTTTTCGTTCAGTTTTTTCACCTCAATACGCAAAAAGCAGATGAAACGCCCCACACCGTTATGACACGCCAATTTTCGTTTACAAGCGGTCGAAAATTAATCATCCCGATTTGCCGTAATTCGTAATAATTCATTAATTTTGTGGCATGAAGCCTTATAATACCTTCAATATGGTGCTCGCTTGCGTGCTGTTTACGATAATCGCCGGGTGCAGCCACCACACCCCTGAGGCCGCGGACAATCTTGCCGTGGCCAACCGTTCTTTGATTGATTCGCTCGTCAAGGGGAATGTGTCATACTTTGAATCGGCCGTCGATTCCGCCAAGCGTGACGCCCTCGCCGGAGGCGACTCCATACGCTGGGCCAACTTCGTCGCCCAGGAGGCTGTCGGCGCCTATTATCTTTCGCGCCCGGCCGATATCCTGCTGAAGAGTGATTCGGTCATCAACTGTCTGCTCCGCCAGCCGGAGTCGGAGACACGCGACATTATCCTGCATAAGGCATATATGTCGAAGGGAGCCTATTTCTCACAATATAATTTCAACCCTGACTCGGCCATACATTATCACCGCCTCGGGGTGGAGTATGCCTCGCGCACGCCCGACCGGCGCGCCCTCCTGCTCGCCCTCGGCAACCTTGCCGACACGTATAAGCTCAACACGCGTCTGCCGGAGGCGGTGGATTATTACCACCGGGCCATCACCCAGGCCGACTCGCTCGGCTGCACCCCGGCTGAGTATGTCTCGCTCTACGGCGGTCTGGCAGCCACCTACACCGCCCTGCGCGATTTCGACCAGAGCCGCATATGGTGGGATAAGACTATGGAACTTTACCCCATGATGATTCCGTATGAGCGTTTCAACAACCTCAACAATTACGGCAACGATTTCTATTACCGCCATGACTACGGCGGTGCGCTGAAGGTGTTCCGCCGTCTCGACAATTACCTCGACTCCCTCCCGCAGTCTGACTGGGAACGGAATTTCGTGGCGATAAACCTGAGCGACTGCTATCTGCATCTGAACTATCCCGACTCGGCGGCTCCCCTTATCGAGGGGGCTATGAGTTATTTCACGGATACCGTACATCATCCGGTGGCCATATCTTACCTCCACACCCTCCTTATGCGCATGCATCTGCTGCGCGGTGAATATGGGGAGGTTGAGAATCTTATCCGCCGCCATCCTTATTCCGACACGCTGCGCGTGGAGCAGCAGACCTCGCGTCTGGAGGTATTGGCCGACTATTACGAGGCTTCGGGCCACCTGCGCCAGGCCATCGACACGCGCCGCAAGCTTACCGCCATAGAGGATACGCTGCGCTCGGAGCGGGTGGCCCAGCTTGCCGCCGCAAGGCGCATCCAGTATGAGGCCGACACCGAGATGCTGCGCCTCCGTGCCGAGAAGGAGGCCTCCCACGCACATATGCTGCGTCTATGGATGTGGCTCGTAGGCGCCATCGCCTTGGTGGCTATCCTTATCGGCCTGATGGTGGTGCTGCGCATACGCTCGCGCCGCAACGAGGAGCGCATGCACTCTGGAATGATTGCCCTGCGTATGAAGAGCATCCGCACCCGCATCACACCTCATTTCATATTCAACGCGCTCAACCATGAGATTTTGGCGCGTCAGAGCGGATTGCCATCCCGGTTGAAGTCGATCGTGGCTCTTCTGCGCCATCAGCAGTATGTGGCCGAGGAACTGGTGATCCCTCTCTCGGATGAGCTGGAATTTGTGGATGATTACGTCACTGTGGAACAGGATGCCGTGGAGGGTGAGACCATCTATGAGCTGAAGATTGAGGATGGGATTGACCCGAAATGTGTGTGGATACCCTCGATGACCCTGCAGATTCTTGTGGAGAACGCCTTCAAGCATGGTTTCCGGCTCATGCCGGCTGAGGTGACTAAGCATCTCTTGATTGAGGTGGCGCGCACCCGGGGAGCCATCGAGATTTCGGTGACAAGCAATTCCACCATAGCGCAGACACAGACCAATACCCGGCTCAACCCTCACGGCACGGGTATGCGAATCATCATGCAGACTCTCTCTTTCATCAATTCCAAGACACGTGGCGGTCTGCGTTTCGACGCGCCGCGTGCCACTGACACACCCTGGGGTGAGGGCACCCGGGCCACACTCACTATTCCTGACAACTTAGACCTTTCACAGCTCAATGACCAAGACTCCTGACATAAATTCCGAACGTATCCGTGTGGCTGTAATCGACGATGACGCGGCCGCGGTGAAGATTCTCTGCAAAGCTCTCAAGAGCTATCCTGAAGTGGCCGTGTGCGCTACGGCCACCGACCTCGTCACGGCCCGGCGCCTTATCGAGGATGAGCGGCCTGACCTTGTTTTCCTCGACATTGAGTTCCCTGACGCAGACCGTTCGGGACTCGACCTCATGAACCGCGACAGTATCCTGGCTCCGGAGACTGAGGTGGTGTTCTATACGTCGTATAGCCGTTATCTTATCCAGGCGCTGCGTATGCAGGCGTTTGACTTCCTGCTGAAGCCTTTCGACGAGGAGGAGCTGCGCATTATCATGAACCGCTACCGTCTGCAGCGTCGCAACGGCTCACGCCGTGAGGCTGGGGGTGCCTCGCTCCCGCTCCCTTCGCGTCAGGTTAATGAGTCGAAGCCTTTGGCCATCACAACTGTCACGAACGACAAGGTGATTGTGCCGCCGTCAGAGATTATCTTCTTCAAATATGATTCGGAACGCAAGGTCTGGGAGGTGGTGCTGAGCAATCTCCAGCGCCATATCCTGAAACGCCACACCACTGCCGAGGCGATACTCAACTATGGCCCTGACTTCATCCGCACGCACAAGACGTATATCGTCAACGTGGCTTACTTAGGCATGATAACGTCGCAGAACTGCACTCTGCTCCCACCCTACGACAACATTACCGAGATCAAGATCTCGAAAGCCTACCGCCGCTCCCTCCTCGACCGCTTCTACGACTTATAAGGTAGTTGGCACTCCGGGTCAACTACCTTATACCGGAATAATCAAAGAAATGCCGCCACATTGCGAATACGGTTAATGCGGGCCATGAACGAAGGATCAGACTTGGCAACCTGCTTGTTATAGTCGGCCTGCAACCTCAACCAAATGTCAGCGTCTATGCCAAGGGCAGCTTCAAGAAGCAAAGCATATTCGGTGGTGACAGCCCTTTTGCCGTTTAGGACTGCATTCAGAACGGATGCCGGGATACCTATCTCCGCAGCCAAATCCTTTTGCGAAATGCCGCGATACTCAATCTCATCCTTAATCATTTCACCGGGATGTATGGGCTGACTTGGAGTGAGATTGTTTGCTATCATATTGGGATCTACTCCCTTTAATATTACAGTCATGATTATTTACTTATTGCACCGTCCATCTTCGTAAAGCTGACGCAGATATTCCTCTTCGTAGGTGACTATCATATAATGTCCTTATTATCAACGTTGCAAAGTTAGTGAAAGTTTTTCAAATTAGCAAATTTGATAATCATATGAATGCTAAAAAAAGACCTTGCTTTTATAATCAAATATTTGCAAATATTCTTGAAATATTATAATTTTGCGGAATCGAAACCTACCGATTCCGAAGAAGTCTCTCCTTCGCTGATTTTCTAAATCTAACCTACATGAACCGCTCGATTCTTCTTTTTCTCATATTTGTGAGTGTCTGTATTATACCGGCAGGAGCACAGACCGAAGCACAGGGCTGGATTGACAAGAACATCTGGCCCGAAAGTCCGACAGCCGCCACCATACGGGAGGTGACCACACCCCAGCCCGCTCTTCTGACAGGTGCCGCCTCCTTCTCAATACCCATCCATACCCTTGTGGCGGAAGATCTGTCAATTCCACTCGCGTTCTCATATCACTCCAACGGCAACAAGATAACCGATGACCCATGCCCGTGGGGCTACGGATGGAGTCTCACTCCCTCAATCCGTCTCTCACGGAGGATTATCGGACGTCCAGACGGTCTTTTCAAATCAGTCAACGACTATAGTCCTGGACAATCCCTGAATCACAATCTCGCCTATCACTGCATGGTCGACTCAACACTCGGCACATCCATAATTATGCATCCGGATTTCTATCTTGATTCTTCCCCGGATATTTTCACGGTGCAACTTGCGGAAACTCGATTCTCATTCATGTATATAAACGGGAACGCAATTACCGCCTCGAATGAAGAATACACAATCCAGGCCGATGATCTGATGCAAAAATTCACCATAACCAATCCTCTGGGTTATATATACAATTTTGATATACAAGGAGAGCGATGCGGGTCCCAACAAAATCAGACCGAATGGCTCCCTTCATCCATCATATGTCCCTCAGGGAGGAAGATATCCTTCTCATACATCAGCTGCGAATCTTCAGTAAAGAACAGCCAGGGAAAAGCTCCAAAAGTATATACATGGAAATCATATTCCTTACCTCAGACCGTAACAGATGGGAATGTATTGTATACCCATCCGGAGTTCCGTGGGGGATGCCATCTTTCGTCCATTGCATTTAATGGAGAAAGTATCGGTCTGTCATACTCCGGGAAAGCAGGACATCGGAATCTTTCAACGATAATAGTAAAGCATGATGGGGTATCAACACGTTCTTTTTCATTCTCTTACTCTGACAATCTTCCAATAAAAATAACCACACCGGATGGAGATTACACTATGGAATACGACCAGCATACTTTTAACGAAGGATCGGGACAAGATTGGTGGGGATATCCTAACGGAAAACCTCAGCATAACTGGGATAACCTTGGTGCTCCAAATATTGTAATCCAACCCCCAGGGTTATATAGTAAAATAACCCACAGTGGTTCTGACAGAAGTATTGATGAAGAAGAAATGCAGGCAATGATGCTCCGCAAGGTGATTTTCCCTACGGGTGGCATTTCAGAATGGGAATATGAAATACATCGCTTTAATCCTATTGACCATATGTCCGGAGGTGTCAGTTACATCTCAAACCCGGTCACACTTGATAAAGGGGGTGGCCTAAGGGTGTCTCGCATCACGTTGAGGAATGGACCCGACGACACAAATCCTCAAGTTACAAGATATGTTTATGGGGAAAATGGCGATGGACTTGCAAATTGTGTATGCGCACCGACTCTGGATACTTTCATTGAGCTTAAAGATGTCGTGAATCCAGACTTACCACTAAAAACAATGAATGAAGCTGATTTTTTCGCCACATTCTCAAACCTTAGGATATATCGTAATTCAAGATATCTGGAGAACATGGTTGGCATCACGCCCATCTGGTACTCACAAGTAGAAGAGATTCATCCTGAAGGAAAGATTGTATATAAATATATTGACATATGTGATGAGGATGATTTTATGGAGTGTGACGGATTCACCCGCCTTCCTTTGACAATATCACATGCATTTTCCAATGGCCCGGTTCTTTCTGAGGTTTCAGTTTATAAAGGAGCTGATAATTCGTATGTCAAAGCAAAATCCGAAATCATGAAATATGAGATTGCTTCCGGGAATACCGGTTATGGATACAGCATATTTCGGTTGCTCAACTGTACAGACAGAGCCACAAATAATTCTTGGCCTGACTTTTCAGGTACCCTTTCCGTGTATATCGAATTACCACCTGGAGCTGGTTTCCTGGGAGGCACCTACCGTTATTCAGAACGTTCCATATATTCGGCACCGCGTCTTACCATAAATCCGGTCAGGGAGGAACTTGTGGAGAAGAGCTCCACGGAATACTTCACCAACTCGAGCCGCACTGTTTCGGAAACCTACACTTATGTTGACGGCACTTCCTTAGTGGCGTCAACCGTGACCTCCACTCCCGCGGAATCAGTCACACGGACTTACAGTTATCCATCATCCGGATCAACGAATGCTGTCGAGAAAGCCATGGCTTCGAGAGGCATGTACGGAATTGTCACCGCAAAGACTGTATCATATGGCTCGCACGTTGTCACAACACGCGCCAACATGAGGCAGTATGGATTGGTGTTCCGTCCGGTTACAGTGACCACAAAAAGAGACAACGGGCAGGCAGTCCCGGACGCAACCTACACATGGAACAACTATGGTGCGCTTCTTTCACGGACAGACAGAGCGGGGATAAAGACCTCATATGCCTGGGACTCGGCCTACAGATACCCGCTCACTATGACAACAGACACACATGTGACCAGAGCCCAGTGGAAATATGGGGTGGGGGTCACATCCCTGACAGCACCCGACGGTGTGAGATCAGTATATTCGTATGACTCCGGGGGCAGACTCGCAAGCGAGGGCATCGAGGGTCACGGCACATTGAGGAAATGGTCATACAGCATCTCCCCGTCAGGTGACAGCTATGTGCGTGAATACACACTCAGGGCAGCTGATGACACAGCTCCGCCGTATGTGCAAACCAATTATGATTATCTCGGACGTGCCGTGACACAGGTCTCCGCCATCCCGGTGAACGCCTCATCATGGGAATACGCGGCCACCGCGACTGTCCATGACAATATGGGGAGGGCGTACATGTCATATCCCTCCGCTCCGGTCACCACATCCTCCGTGCAACCGGAGGATGTGGCCTCAGCGGCGGCAGACTGGTACGGGGAATCATATCCATATGAGCTGACCGAGTATGAACCCTCCCCTCGCAAGCTTGTATTATCCACGTTAAAACCGGGGGACGCATGGCATTCGGCCTCCAGAAAAGCCACGGTGCGCCGTTACACGAACCGACTCGGAGGTGACCGCTGCACACGTCTGGCCGTCTCCTCCACCGGAGCCATAGAGAATAAAGGTCTTTACCCCACAGGTTCACTTGAGATAACGGAATCGGTTGACGAGGACGGCATCAGGACAGTCACATATGTCGATCTCCGAGGCCAGAAAGTGATGGAAACTCATGGTGAATCAAGCGCGTATTATGTCTATGACGATTTCGGGGATCTCCGTTACATACTCCCCTCCGGACTGACTCCCAAAGCCTATTCCGCCGATGATGCCAACCTGCGGGCGTTGGGCTACTCCTATACCTATGACTCACAGGGACGTCTCGTGAAATCGCGGTGTCCCGGCTGTGCTGAAGCGAGCTATATCTATGATGCGGCCGACCGTCTTGTGGCGGAGAACACACCCGACCTCGGCGACAGATGGCGGCTACGGTATTACGATTCCCTGGGAAGGGAGGTTCTCATTGTCGAGACATCCAATGATCCGGCCACACTCCCTAACTTCACAAAAGCGTGGACAACCGGGCTCGCCTCGACATCGGCAGGGTCGTTCGCGGGTTACAGTCCGTCGGTAATTCCGGACGATGCCGAGGTGTCGGTTGCATACTACTATGACAGCTATGACTATCTGATGCTTCTCAAGGATGTCCCGTTCAAGACACTCCCTCCGCAGACCACCGCCATGCATGAACCCACAGGCCATCTCACCGGCATGTACACAGGTGTCGGATGCGAGGTCATCCAGTATGATTCCATGGGCAGGGAGATTAGGAGAGACGGCACAGGTTACGGTGCGGGACGCACAACCGTGACCTACGGTTTCAGCGGAGAGGTACTTTCCGAGACCCACAGCTTCCCTTCCGGTTACAACCTTCCGGACCGCACAATCTCCACCACCTACGACAAGGCCGGAAGACCTGTGAGCCGCAATATCTCAATGGGCACATCAACGGCCAGGTTCTCATGGACATATGACCGTGTGGGACGGGCAGCCACATCGGTACATGGAATGATGAGGCGCAGCTATTCATTCGACATTCACGGCTGGCCTGTGGCGATCACCACAACCTATGGCTCAGGAAGTGCGCAGAATCCGAGGAAGATACTTTCAGAACGTCTCGGTTATGCTGACGGAGCATCTCCTCGCTACAACGGGTATGTGTCGTCGCATACGGTGTCAGGAGGGAAATATGATTTCGTGTATGACAATACAGGGCGCCTCTCACAGGCTGACTTCACTCCAACATCAGGAGGAGCTGATTTCTCAACCTCCTATACCTATGATGCGCGTGGCAACGTACTGTCAGTTGAACGCCACGGAGTAACCGACAGGACCCCTGCCGGAACCGAGTCATACGGTCTGACAGATGATCTCTCCGCATCCTATACGGGAAATTTCCTTACTACAGTTACATCCCATGTGCCATCAGTCAGCACATTCTCCGGTCGGGCCGGCGCATCGCTGAGACAGGGTGACTACAAGCTGCAGTGGGATAACGCCGGGCGTCTCACATTCGACGCCTCAAGGTCGATTGTACAGATACAGTATAATTCACTCGGACTCATGACATCCGTAAGGAAATCCTCGGGTGACCTCCAGACCTTCACCTATGACAACCTCGGCAACAGGATGTCAGCGGAATACCTGACAGTGCGCACAGGTGTGACGCAACGCAGGGATTACTTCGCATCAGGTCTTGTGGTCTGCAACGACTCAGTGGATGTGATACGCTTCCCGGGTGGATATTTCGATTCCACACTTAAGGCCCATTATTATGCCACCGACTATCAGGGGAACAATGTCCTGGTAGTGGACAATACCGGGAAGATGGAACAGTCATATGTATATTATCCCTATGGGGAACCTGTACGCAGACCCACGGCCACTTTCGGAGATTCGGGCAACCGTCATCTCTTCGGTGACAAGGAATACATGAATTCATTCGGAGAGGCGACCTACGACCAGGAGGCACGCGCCTATTCGCCCGCGGTGATACCATTCTTCACCACTCAGGATCCGAAAGCGAAGGATATGCCATGGATATCACCGTATGCATACTGTCTGAACAACCCAGTCATCTACGTAGATCCCACAGGAGAGGAACCATCTGCGTATGAATCTGTTCTGATGGCAGCTATTGCCTATGATGATAAAGACAGAGAAAATTTAATTAAAGAATTAAAAGAAGTATCCTCATGGAAAGTCTCAGATAATACCAAGATTAAAAAAAATGATACTAAATGGAATGGGACTGGTCTGAAATCAGAATTATTTGAACGAACAAAGGATGGAAAAACAGAATATGCGTATGCTTTTGCAGGAACATCTAGCGTAAAGGATATTTTTGCAGATATTATGCAAATTTTCGGAGCATCAATGCAGTATGTTCGTGCGATTGGGAATGCTTTGTCATTATCCTTTGAATTGTATGGATATGAATTGACATTTGTTGGACACTCAAAGGGAGGTGGACAAGCAGTAGCCGCAAGCAAGGCAACCGGACACACTGCTATTACTTTTAATCCAGCAGCTGTGTCTCATTTGACTAGTGTGGGTGGTATTGAGAAGGAAAGTAAAATTGTAAACTACATAGCAGTGCCCAATTCCAAATACTTTGATGCTGAGATATTGAATTATCTACAGAATCATGGATTGGGAAAAGTTGATGGTATAATGATTCCAGTTCCAGTTTCTACTTCAAATGTGGGGAAGGCTCACAAAATTAAATATTTAATAGAAGCGTTAAAAAAATAGTGCAATGGAGTTTTTTACATCGATAGTAAGGTTAATCATTCTCTTTTTGATGACCTTTCTTGGGTACATACACTTAGGGTATTATACTGAAAAGATGTATCATTTCTCGGATAAGGATTTATTGTGGGCCTCCCCATGTAATGACGGAGATACCGTGTTGTTTGCGTCAAACTTGAATCATGTGGATACAATGATATGTGAGTCACATGAATTTGAGGATAAACAATATCCTTTTTTTCTTGCCATACTCATAAGCAACCAGACAGATGGTTCTCCCCCACCTGAATTATCTCATGGATTTATCATAAAGACAGAGAAGGATGGTATTAGAAAATGGTATATGTGTATTCAAAAGAGATCAGATAACCGTTTACAAGTCTGGACAGATATGGATATGTATAGTATGTCAGATGTTTACATAGATGATGGCGATATGGTTGTATACGATAAGATTGAGATTTTATCAAAAGATGAGATATCCTATCCGATTGATACAGTTGTGCTTGGTAGTACAATTTATAGAGATGTGATTACATTTGACTCAGATTATTTTCTTTCAGCATCTCAGAAATTAGAAAGTGAACGGGACATCAAAAGGTACGTTATTGCGAAGAATGAGGGGTTGGTCATGTATGAGACAGCTGACGGGGAGATGTTTGTCAAGCAGCCGGCTGAGAAACATCCTTTCGTGCCGCAGAAGCTTCATTGGTGGTACGGACTCTTCTTCGGATTCCGCTACTACATCTACAATTAAGTTCTCCGATTGTATGCTTTGAGTTGTCAGATTACAGATTATCACCCGCTATTTATAAAAAACACATTTATGAAAGCAATATTTCTTCATTCCATCTTCCTTATAACAGGAGTCTTTACGTTGGTTCAGATGAGCGCAGAACCGGCTTATAAACCTCTGGATATTTCAAAGCAAGATTTTTTGACAAAGTCTCTTCACGTTCCGGAGACTCTGATGAACAGTTTAATGACAGATAAATTCATATGCTATACTTCGGGTGAAATGAGTTGGGATTGGGTCATTATCACATCAGAAAATTCAAATTTTAAGTTTTTCAGTGGAAATACAAACGGATTTGACAGACCAAAAGCTGCTTTCGATACAACGCGGCTTATCAAAGGTAACGAAGGTTTGCTTACATGGGCTATCGACAGTATGCCGCATGAATCACTCGTTATGGAACGTATCCCGTCAGATTACTATATTTCAACTAATTGGAACTTATGGATTTTCACTCCTGAGTATGAAGGGGTTATGGATCTGAATAATCTAAAGACTTATGTAGGTCCGGGTAGTGAAGAGTTTTACAAGAAAGTTATGGATTTACAATTTTTGTGTATGTGGATTGCCCATCCGGAACTTAGACGTTTTAGGGCGTATATGTCAGAGTGATTCCAGATAAGGTTTGATTCTCCGCAAATTTGCGGAGAACGACACAAGTTTTTACCGTGATTGTTCTTAATGCTCATGGCCAATGTTATGTGCTTTATGTATTTTCTCCGGTTTTGTACAGATTTATGTACATAAATTTGTTATTATATTGAATATGTATTATCTTTGCACTTAATCTAAACTATAAAATATGGAAGCATTATCAGTAACAGATTACCGCAAAAATCTTGCCGCATCCTTTGCCAGAGCAGATAAAGGCGAACGCGTTTTGATACGCCGTAAAAACAATATCTATGCGCTTGTAAGCGTAGGGAGAGAGGACTTGATGCTTACACCTGACCTGCAGCGGCGCATCGACGAAGCCGAAAAGGAGTGCAGGGAGGGACATTGTGTCACATGCCGGACGAAAGAAGAAATCGAATCTTATCTGGAATCACTCTGACATGTACGCCCTCAAGTTTAACTCTACCGTAGAGAAAACAATAGCCAAGTGGAAGAAGTCGAATCCTCTTCTACATAAAAAACTGGTCAAGGTTCTTCTTGCAATTGCTGAAAATCCAAGACAAGGCATTGGGCACCCCGAGCCGTTAGTAGGCGGAGGTGATGTGGTATACTCACGGCATATCTCTGCCCATGACCGTATCATTTACCGTATTCATGATCTGGAGGTATTTGTCGTGGTTATAGAAATCAAAGGGCACTATAATGATAAATAGAACAACAGGATAATGATAAATAGAACAACAGGATGTGCTGCGGTCAAAGGGAGGTCTTGATTATAAAAGCACAGTCTTCTTTCGAGGTGATATCCAGCAAAAAGGTCCGCGCCTCGGCGCGGACCTTTTTGTTGGGGGATGTTTTTTATTTGATATCGAGATAGGGTATCTTGTCCATGTCTCCGTAGTCGAGGTTCTCACCTCCCATGCCCCAGATGAACATGTAGTTGGAGGTGCCCGCAGCCGCATGCACCGACCATTCGGGCGACATTACCGCCTGCTCGTTGTGCAACCACAATACCCTCGTCTCCTGAGGCTCCCCCATGAGATGACAGATGGCATTCCCCTCGGGGACGTTGAAGTAGTAATACGCCTCTACCCTGCGCCCATGCGTGTGAGCCGGCATTGTGTTCCATACCGAACCGGGCATAAGTTCCGTCAGACCCATCTGTAGCTGACACGGCCCCTCCTCAAGCACGTTGTTCGTGATGAGCTGGTTGATAATACGGTCGTTGCTCTCCTCCATCGAGCCAGCCTTGATGCGGTTGGCCTTGATCGAGCCTTTACGTCCGTCGATGGTGATGAGCTGGGTCTTGTACTCCTTGTGGGCGTTGGTGGAGTTGAGATAGAACCGCGCCGGCTCCGACGGATTCTTGCTCCTGAAGGTGACGCTCTTATGACCACGCCCCACATAGAGGGCATCCTTGAAATTGAGCTCGTAATCCTTCCCGTCAACCGTCACCACTCCGGAGCCCCCGGTGTTGATGACGCCCAACTCACGGTGCTCAAGGAAATACTCCGACTTCAGAGGGTCGATTGTCTCCAGAACCACTGTCTTGCTCACAGGCACGACGCCTCCGAACACCAGACGGTCATACATCGAATATGTCAGGTTCACCTTGTCGTTCTCCATCACCACGGGCATCGTGAAACGATCGCGCAGCTGCGTGGTATCGTAATGTTTCACGTCGTCGGGATGACAGGCTGTCTGAATCTTATAATCGGTCTGCGCGGCCATAGGGATGACTGCGGCCAGACCCAATGCTATGCTTATTATTTTTTTCATTTCTGTGTTTACTTTACTTCGTTAACTGTCGCAACGGTGTTCCCTCTGGCTATGCGCACACGGTTCCACCACATCATACCCATGGTGACAAGCACGAGTATGCCGGCCCCTATCCAGCGGAGATGCTCCGTGCATTGGAAGATTACCCATCCCAACGGGCTCCCGGCGAAGTCGAGACTCCCACCGCTGAAGCCTTCGGGTATGGCAACCGCGGCATCCTGCGTGGCCTCATGCACATCTTGCGCCGCGAGGGTGAACCATGGAGCGAGGTCGGTGACCATATACAGACTGAGCACCATCACCACAACTCCCACCACAAAGGTCTTGAACACGCTCCCTTTGGTGAAGGGGAGCACAAGGGGGAACACATAGAACATTCCGGCCAACGACGCGAGTGGCAGGAACTGGTTGCCGGGGAGAAGCACGGCCAAGGCCAGTGTGACGGGTATCAGAAGCAACGATACCACCAACGTGGTGGGATGACCGATAACCAACGCCGGACTCATGCCGATGTTCAGTCCGTCGGCATCCTTGAACTTGCGGGAGATCAGCTGCCTTGTGGCGTCGCTGATGGGACGCAGACCCTCGATGAAGAGCACCGTCACGCGGGGAATAAGCTCCATCACGGCTCCCATCTTGATACCCAACCCGAGTATGTAGGGAATCTTATCGACTATCTCTCCCCACCCGGTGCAGGTGAGGCAGCCTATACCCACACCCACAATCACACCGAGACAGAGAGGCTCGCCCAACAGACCGAAACGTTTCTTCATACCTTCGGCGTCAATCTCCAGACGGTCGATACCGGGAATCTTGTCGAGACCCTTGTTGATGAGCCATGCGAAGGGAACAAAACCGGCGCAGAAGGGCTGCGGGATGGAGATACCCTCCATATCTTTGTAATAGCCCTGGAATTTCTTGGCTGTCATGTCGGCCAGGAGAAGGGTTATCATGTAGCATATCACGGCGCCGAAGAAACCCCACGCCAGCGAGTCTGACGCGAAGTAGATCACGGCTCCTATGAAGGCGAAATGCCAGTAGTTCCAGAGGTCGATGTTGACGGTGCGGGTGGTCTTGGTGAGAAGCATCAGGAGGTTCACACCTAAGCACACGGGTATTATGAAGGCACCTACGGCGGTGTTGTAGGCCACAGCGGCGGCCGCAGGCCACCCCATGTCGAACACACCGAGCTGCAGGTCGTGGATATCTACCACGGTATTCAGCGCGGGACCGAGAGCGGAGGTAAGCAGCGCGGTCACAATCGAGAGTCCCACGAAGCCCACTCCGACTTTCAGGCCGCTCTTCAGCGCGTCGCCGAACTTTATGCCGATACACAATCCTAAGATTGTGAAGATCACCGGCATCATGACAGCGGCGCCAAGCCCTATTATATATGAAAATACCTGTTCCATCAGGGTTGCTTGCCTATGTATGCGAGTATGCCGCCGTCAACGTAGAGAATCTGGCCGTTTACGAAATCCGAGGCATCGGATGCAAGGAAGAGGGCCGGGCCCATCAGATCCTCCGGTGTGCCCCAGCGTCCCGCGGGTGTCTTCGCCACGATGAAACTGTCAAACGGGTGACGGCTGCCGTCGGCCTGACGCTCGCGCAGCGGAGCGGTCTGCTCAGTGGCTATGTAGCCGGGACCTATGCCGTTGCACTGTATGTTATGGCCTCCGAATTCCGAGCAGATGTTGCGTGTGAGCATCTTCAGGCCACCTTTCGCGGCGGCGTAGGCCGACACTGTCTCGCGTCCCAACTCGCTCATCATGGAGCAGACGTTGATAATTTTGCCATGACCCTTCCTGATCATGCCGGGAATAACGGCCTTGGAGCAGATGAAGGGTGCCACGAGGTCAACATCCACAACCCTGCGGAAATCCTCTACGGCCATCTCCTCCATGGGTATGCGTTTGATGATGCCGGCGTTGTTCACAAGGATGTCGATGGTGCCTACGGTAGCCTCGATGTCGGCCACCATCGCTTTCACAGCCTCCTCGTCGGTGACGTCACACACATAACCCTTGGCCTCGATACCGAGCTTGCGGTATGCCTCCATGCCACGGTCCACAGTCTCCTGCCGTGAGCAGTTGAACACAATCTTGGCGCCGGCCTCTGCGTAGGCCTGTGCTATGGCGAGCCCTATACCGTAGGCCGCCCCTGTCACGAGGGCTACCTTGCCCTCAAGCGAAAAGTTAACCATTTCTTTTATATTTGTCAGGTTTATAATTTGTTTACAACAATCGGGTGCATGAGCGAGTCATGGAAACGGCCCAGATAGCCTGTCCAGTCATCCATCCCTCTCACACCCCCTTTGCTCCATCCGGCTCCCCAGTAGTAGACGTAGGGTGTCGCGGGGTCGTAGAGTGCGGTGTTCATAACATGGCCGAGAGCGGCACCTTCGGCCTCCGCGAACTGACGGTAGGCGGCTTCGGAGGGTGTTAGGGCGTTGACGATACCTATGTATATCACCCCGTTCCCTTTGTCGGGGTTGTCGGTAAGGTCGGCGTAGGCCACAAACCGCTTCTGCGGGTCAACCACATATCCACGGTTGTTCTCCTTGTGTACCACTATCCCTGTGGCCATCGGCCGTGGTGCGGTGATGCCTGAGTATGTCACCTCCGTGCGGTTGAGCCATGACCCTTTGTCAAGGGTTATGACGCGGGTCTCGACTGTCTCGGTGCCGTCGGGAAGTGCCAGAGGGTAGCAGGTCACCTTCACCCGGGTGCGTAACGGACCGTTATCGAGAATCTCGCACTCCTCGTAGGCACAGGGATAGATAAGGTCATCTCCGTTCATCAGGGCGTTCATCCCGGCTCCGAGCGTCCGGCCCACGGTGTAGCAGTCCATCCCGTTCCCATGGTCGTTATGATAGGATATACCATACCGGCAATGGTCAACGTAGCGTTGCGCCAATACGGGGAAAGCCACCGATTTTGTCCAGATGTCATATCCGGCCACGTTCCCCCCTCCGGCGCGGTATGAAGGGCCGTAGAGACGGTAACCTCCGCGGTCGTTCTCCCAGGTGAGGTCATCCTGGAAATCGTGGCGCACCTGGCTGAGGCAAATGGTATCGGCTGCGCATCGGCTTTCGCCGGAGCGGCATTTGTCGGTAGCCTTCACCGGTTCCACGGCGACAGTGACTGTCTCCCCGGCCTCCAACGATACCTCCACCAACAGTTTTCCGTCAGAAGTCAGCTGCCAGAGGAGAGGATTCCCCTCCATGTCAGTCACCCGGAACATCCCGGTGCATCCACCGGCAGACTGAGAGCCGTCGGCAGTGCAAGCGATTGCGTCAGCCGGAATCTCGACCACGGCGCCATGCCGTGCGAAAGGAGCTGTATTGGCAATCTTAAAACTCTGACCATGAAGTCCCGCTCCCTGAAAGAGAGCGAGACAAACCACAGTCATTTTCCAAAACTTACTCATCGAAACTGTTTCTTTACATACATTACGTTCCATCATCAGATATTACTCAATTCTGGGTTTGCAATTTGCGAGGGTATTCTATCACAGTATGCGCTGTGGCGCATACTGTGATAGGGAGGCTTTTAGAAGAGGTCGTGAATCTGCTGGCCGTCGGCCCAGTGATGGTCTTTGGGGAAGGGATCGCCACCCCAGGCTTTCTGGTTGGTCCAGGGGAGCGCGGCGTCGGTCCAGAATGGATGAGTGGCCGGAAGACCCAACGGAAGGAAGGAGAGCGACGTCATGTAGAGTGAGCCGTTGTTGGTGTACCAGTCGGCGATGTTGGGCTGACGCCCCGCAAAACCGATGGTGAGAAACCCTCCCTCGTTGAAGTTCTCTTTTCCGTCGAACATCCTGTGCATCACGGCTGTAAGCGCCGAACGCACCTGACCGTTGGTCAACCCTGCGGGGAGTTTCTCATACCATGCCATCATCGCCAGGGGCTGCAGTGTGGCCATGCGGTAGGGTATCGACCTTCCGAACACGGGGAAGGTGCCCTCGGGCGAGATCATCCTCTCCAGGACTATGGCGAATTTCTGCGTGCGCTTGATCGCGCGGTCGTAATATTTCTGATAGTGTATGCGGGTGTAACGTCCGGCATCGCGCATCGACTGGAGGGTCTCAAGAAGCATCGGATGAAACACGTAGCTGCTGTAATAGTCGTAGGCAAACGACGGACCGTCGGCATACCAGCCGTCGCCGACATACCATTCCTCGGTCTTGCGTATGGCTGAGTTGACGCGGTACTCGTCGCACTCGGCACCGGCTTTGGCAAGGAAACTCTCAATCGTCGATGAGAAGAGGAGCCAGTTGGTGTAGGGAGGGTCTACCCTTCTGAGCTGGGTGAATTCCTCGATGTAACGCTGTTTGGTTACGTCGTCAAGAGGCAGCCAGAGGGCATCGTATCCGCGCAGGAAACTCTCGGCTACATAGGCGGCATCCACCAACGCCTGGCCATGCCCGCGCCAGAGAAGATAGTCAGGACTCTTGGGGTCGACGGCGTTACGGTAGCTGGCCAGCGCCTTGTCGCGCAGCTCCTTGCGGAGCTTACCCTCGGCTGTGTCGTCGTCGGGCAACGAGAGCCAGGGGGCGATTCCGGCCATCAGTCGGCCGAAGGTCTCCATGTAGGTCACACCCTTGTCGCGGCCATCCCAGTTGGGACTCACCTCAACGAGCATATTCTTCTGCAGCTCACCTTTCGACATGTTGTCGAGCACGGGGGAGGCCATGCGGGTGAGGAGGCGCACCCAGTAGTCGCGGTCGTTGGTAGTGCCCCCTTCGAGCATCCTCACATATTCGCAGGCGGCAAGGAGGAAGGCACCCACACCGAAGTTGGAGGTGGAGTTGGCGTCGACCACCTGGCCCGGTATCGCTTTCTCGCCGATAGGCTGCACGTAACCCACTTTCCCGCTCTCCTGCAGGGCTGTGGTCTTGAGATAGTTCCACCCTTTCTTGGCGGCGTCGAGATATTTCTCTCCGCTCAGGTAGCCGTTGTTAAGCCCCCATAGCAGACCGTAGGTGAAGAAGGCTGTGCCCGAGGTCTCAGGGCCCGGGGCGTGAGCCTCGTCATACATCGAACGGCTCCAGTAGCCACCGGGCTGCTGGCATGCCACTACGGCATCGGCCATCTTGCGGAAACGCTCCTCGAAGAAGGGACGGTGGGCATAGGAGGCGGGAAGATCCTGGAGCACCTTTGCCAATCCGGCCAGCACCCACCCGTCGCCACGCGCCCAGAAGTCTTTCTTCCCGTTGGCGCTCTTGTGCTTGGGGTAGGTGTATTTGGCGTCGCGGTAGTAGAGGTTCTCCTCGGGGTCGAACATGATGCTGTCGGAGAAGGTGATATACTCGTAGAGTTTGTCGAGATATTGGGGATTGTCGGTAATCTTGTAGAGTTTGGTCATGACCGGCATCACCATGTAGAGGCCGTCGGCCCACCACCAGTAGTCGTTGGCGGGTGTCGACATCTCATACTCCATCACCTCGCGGGCACGTTTGATGCGTCTGTCGTCGGGGAGGAGATTGTAGAGGTCGGCATAGGTCTGGAAGCATATCTGCCAGTCGCCGAAGAGGACATGCTCGTCGGTCTCGCCGTAGTTGTATTTCCATTTGCTGCGGTCATCGCTCTTAGCGCCTTTCCACTCGTTATGCTCGGCCCAGCGCTGTGAATAGTCGAGCCATGCGTCGTTGCCTGTGAGGCGGTAGGCCTCCATGTTTCCGGTGTGGTAGGCGGCGTTATCCCAGAAGGGGTTCACCTCGGCCGGGTTGTTCTCCTGCCAGTAATTGTTGACACGGGCTATGATCTGGCGTGTGGCCGACGCCTCATTCCCTGTGAAAGTGTCGCTCCAGCGCACCTCGGGCACACCCTCGGCATTGAACGAGATGGGGAGCCAGAGATAGCGTGAGTCGGAGAGGCTCTTCGGGTTCCAGCGGTCGAAGATGGCTATGTAGCGGTCATCGGGAGTGCGGAGCACGTACGCGCTTTGGCCGAGGAAAGTCTTCTCGGCATCGGGGCCGATACAGGGGTTGGGGAGACGTTTCCACTCACCCATCATGCTGTCGGCCTGCATGAGACGCGCCTCGTTGGGGTCCCAGCCGGTGCAGCCTGAGGCTATCATCCAGTATTTCCCATCCTTCTTGAAGATGGCGGGAGCCTCGTTGTGGCCGCCGGGGAAGATACGTATGTATTTACCGGTGTGGCGGGTGTAGGTGTCGTCGAGTTCGGCAATCTGTAGGGTGAGGTTCTCCTCAGATGAATACACGTGATATGCCTTCCCGTCGTCGTCGACGAAGAGGGTCATGTCGCGCGACATCTGTCCGCCGGGGAGGTCGCGGTAGACAAACATACCGTTGTTGACATCTTCATACCATGATGGGGTCCACCACTCCATCTTCTCGTCGAATACAGGTTTCTTCTTGACATCGGGGATGTTTGCGGGGAGCTTCGACGCATTCACGCGCGACGAACGCACCATCCTGAAGGGTCCCTGCGGGTTGTCGGCCACAGCCACGCCGGCCTGGGCGGCGGCATACCCCTTCCCTTTCAGTTCATGATGAAACCACATCACGAACTTCCCGGTCTTCGGATTGTAGATCACTTTCGGGCGCTCTACGATGCAGCCGGGTTCCACCCCCATGGGGTCATCCTCAACCACGGGGAGCGCCACACCCTCGAATGTCCAGTCCTCGAGATTGGGCGAGGAGTAGCAGGTGACACCCACCTGGGTCGAGCCCCCCTTGTCGGGGCGGTGCTCGCCATACCACCAGTATTTGCCGTCATGATACATCACACCGCCTCCATGGGCGTTGATAAGCCCGCCGTTTGTGTCGAGCCATCTGCCGCCGTTCTCACGGACGCCCCATGCGGCGCTCCATGCCATTATGGCGGTCAGGATAGATAAGAGAATCTTTTTCATGTACTTTATGATAGGTTTAGTTTTAGGTTTTAAGTCAGAGTCATGAGGTCAGATCTTCAGCCTCACATCCTTGTCCTCGCGCGACATGTTGAGGAGGTATTGGCTGGGGGGTATCCCTATCCTCTTCTTGAATGCCACACGGAAGGTCTTGACGTCGCGGAAGCCAACGGCATCGGAGACGTTCTGCACGCTGTTGTTACCCTCCTTGAAGAGAGCGGCGGCTTTCCGCACCCTTACGTCGTGTACGAACTCCAGCACCGAGAGCCCGGTGAGTGTCTTGATCCGCTTGAAGAGTGATGAATAGCTCATCGACATCTTGTCGGCTATCATCTTCACCTCGAAGTCTTTATTGGTGAGCGACTCCTCTATGCAGTCGCGGCATTTCTGCAGGAAGATACGCTCGGCGGCTAATAGGCCGGGAGGGTCTATGGCGGGAGCCACGGATACTGACGACACCGGTTCGGCATCGGCGGAGGTATCCTCCACGGGTATATCCTCGGTGTCATCCATCTCCTCATCCACGGCATCATCCGGGTCGGCATCCTCCACGGCGGCTGCCGGAAGGGTGACTGTGAAGACCGAACCGCTGTTAACCTCGCTCTCCACCATGATGGTGCCCTCATGCAGCTCCACGAGTTTCTTGACGAACGACAGCCCGATTCCGTCGCCGCTCTGCCCCACGCTCCCGCCGTCGCTACGCACGAAGGGGTCGAAGAGGGTGGTGAGGTGCTGCTTCATGATTCCGATACCGGTGTCGCGCACCTCTATCGTGACACTTTGATTCACCCCCCCCACTTTCAATTCCACACGTCCATTCTTAGGTGTGAATTTATAGGCGTTTGTAACAAGATTGGTGACTATTATCTCAATCTTGTCGGGGTCGCCGCGCACTATGGCGGGTTTAGCGGGCTTCTCGAACACAAATTCTATACCTTTCTGCCGGCATAGATGGGTGTAGTCTTTGGTAAGTGTGGCGAGGAGACGGCACACGTCGACGTTATGCACGTTGAGTTCGAGTGTGCCCGACTCCATCTTGCGGAATGCCATGAGATTCCCCACAAGTTTGTCGAGCTTGAGACTGTTGCGGTAGATATCTTTCAGCTGTCCCACCCTGACGGTGGTGTTGCGGTTGTTGATAATCTCCTCTATCTGGGCAGAGATGAGGAAGCAGGGGGTGCGCAGCTCGTGCGAGATTCCGGTGAAGAACTCGATCTTTGCCTCTGTGATGCGGCGCTCGGCCTCCTTCTCGCGTTCGGCCTCAAGTGCCTCGGCTCGCTGGGTGGTGTAATGCCGCCATAACATGAAGGCTGTCACACCGATTCCACTGATTATCACACCCCATATCAGCAGAGCCCACCAGCGCAGATACCATGGATAGAGTATCTCGATTGCCAGCTCAACAGGCTCGCTCCATTGGCCGTCGGCCTCCGAGTGGCGCACGCTCATCACGTAGTTGCCCGGAGGGACGTTGGTATACGACACGGTGCGTGTGCCGGTGATGTCGCGCCAGTCATCCTCAAACCCCTCCAGGCGGCATTGCATCTGGATCTGGTCGGGATGCGTCATATCGGGCACGGTGAATGTCACGTTGAAGAAATTCTGGTCGGGGTCGAGGCGCACGCGGCCCGCCCCTGAGCCGTAGAGGGGTATATAGGTGCCGTGCGGCCCCGGCACGTCGATTGCCGAGAAGAGCGTGGGCAAGGGGGTGGCCTGGCTTGTCCAGATGGTGTAAGGTATCGAGACGAGTCCGGCGGTTGAGCCCATCAGTATATGGTCGCCGTCAAATGAGGCGGAGTTGGCGGTGTATTCATGCGGCAGACGCGAGTTCTGCACCTTCACGAAACGGTCCTGCAGACGCATGTAGCGGTAGAGTCCGCTCACGGTGCCCACCCAGAGGTTGCCGTCGCTATCCTCGGTGATACATTTCACGCGGGTGTCGTTGAGTCCGTCGGCCTGGCTGTAGCATCTCCCCACGGTGACATTCTCGCCGGTGGGGATACTGTATAATCCGGAGTTACCCATAGTGACCCAGAGCAGCCCCTCGGCATCGTGAAACACGCAGTCTACGCCGCTCGAGGGGAGGTTTCCCCAGCTCTTCTCGCGCTCCACTATGCGGCGCACCACTTTTGCCGTGGCGCGGTCGATGGCCACAATGCCGCCGTTGCGGCTACCCACCCATATGCGGCGGCCGTCGTTCATCATGCTGGTGACGTTGATATCCTCGCCGGGGAGAAGTTCGCTGAAGCTCCCGGTGCGGCGGTCGTAGCAGCTGAGCCGGCGTCCACCCACTATTATCTTCTCATCATCGGCCACGGCAAGCGACCATATATGGTTGCCGGGCTCGGAATTCTCACTCAGCGGGAGGTGGGTGAAGCCCCCTGTGGCCGGGTCATACTCCACGAGGCCGTGCGAATATACGGAGGCCCAGAGCCTGTGGCCGTCGGTTACGATTGAGGTGACGTTGTCGCCCGGCATACCGGAATTGCGGCTGTTGATATTGGCTGTCATCGACGTGGCGGGGTCGAACACATCTATGCCGCCCCCGTCGAGGGCGATGTAGAATTTCCCACCTAAGGCTACGGAGGAGGTTACTATGTTATGGCTCAGTATCCCTGACTCCTGGTTGTAGATCCGGCACTGGTTGAGTTCGGGCGACAAGAGGAAGAGTCCGCGGCGGTAGGAGCCGCACCAGAGATTCCCTTTCGAGTCGCGGAAGAGTGAGTATATCACGTCGCCGGGTATAGATGACACGTCGGGGGTGTAGCATTCGGTTGTGCCGTCGGCCTTCACCACCTGCAGGCCGTGGCCGTCGGTTCCGAACACCATGTTGCCGTCGGCATCTGTGGTGGCCACCATCAGGTCGGAGGGCACGAACCCCTCCTCGTTAAGATTCAGTTTGCCGTTGCGCTCGGCCACTGTCAGCCGCAATGAGCGGCGACCGAGTCCTGAGCCTATGTAGACGTCCCCCCGGAGGGTATCGCAATATATATTGAGGTTCTGGTCGAATTTCAGGTTCATGCGCGTCATTGAGATCTCAACATCGCCCGACTCACTGCACACCCCCACCCCGTCGTTCGAGAGCATCATGAGGCGCCCGCCGTTGAAACGGCACATGTCGGCATATCTGCGTCCGGGTGGTGTGGAGATACGCACGAAGAGGGGTGTCTCCCCTGAGGCCACTCTCTTCTCAAGTCGGTAGAGGTCGCCCGCGCTTGTTATGGCGAATATATGGCGTCCGTTGGCCATGAGCCGGCTCACCCTCCCCTGGAATGTCGGTGCGCCCTCTGTCCCCCCGATCCGGCACCTGGCGAATTTCCCGGTTCGGAAGTCGAGAAAGTCAAGGCCGTTGTCGGTGGCGGTGAAGACACCCTCGGCTATGGGGAGCACGGCGCGTACCATGTCATTATTAAGAGAGGTGGAATCATTAGGCTGATGTTTGTAAACCACCATCCCGGAGCCGTCGAAGCGGCAGAGTCCGTTCCAGGTGCCTATCCAGAGGCTCCCCCATATATCCTCGGCCAGGGCGTTGACCGAGTTGTCGGGAAGGCCGTCGGAGGTGTCAACCACCTTAAACCAGGTGGAGAAGGGCACCTGCCTCGCTGCTGAAGTGAGGCATCCGGCAAGGAGGGATATGAGTAGCGGTAATATGATTCTCGTTTTCATGGGTGTTATGGCTGTTTGACGCATATGTGCTCAAATCGCAATACAAAATTAGAAGTTAGAAATGAGATTACCAAATTTCACCCTCCGGAGGATGGGGTGTAAATCTGTAATTCTTCGGTGTTTTTCTGTAAAATCGGGTTTTGAACGGGTGTTTTTCATGCAGAAACCCCAACATTTCCAGAAAAACACCGAAGAAATACAGAAAACGCCCCCTCACATTGCGCGTATCGTGCCTACTTTTGCAGCGTGAACGGGAAACCCCGTCTCTCTCCACCTGACGTTGGCTTTATCTTCAAACCGATAAACTCATGAAACAACTTAACCTAACCTTTTTACGAAAGACAGCGATGACCGCCCTGATGGCGGTGGCGGCGCTCTTCACGGCGACGGCTTCCGCGGCGCCGGGCACCCCGGGCACCGTTTCGGGCACTGTCTATGACTCGGAGGAGGAACTGGCCATAGGCGCCACAGTCCGTCCCACCGACAAATCAATCCCGGCGACGGTGACCGACCTTGACGGTAACTTCTCGTTCAAGTCGTCCAAAGCGCTGGAAGTGGAAATCTCCTATATAGGATGTGAGAACAAGAAAGTCACCATCCAGCCGGGAGAGAATGTGGAGATTCATCTCCGTGCGAACGCAAGCACCCTCGAAGATGTCGTGGTCGTTGGTTTCGCCACCCAGAAGAAGGTAAACCTTACCGGTTCGGTAGGTGTGGCCACCTCCAAGGATATCGCGGGCCGTCCGGTGCAGAACACAGCAGCCGCCCTCCAGGGTGTGATTCCGGGTCTCAACATCTCCAACTCATCATCAGGCGGTGAGCTTAACGCCGGCAAGTCAATCAACGTGCGCGGTATGGAGACAATCGGCTCTCTCACACAAGGTGGTCCCCTTATCCTCATAGACGGTATGGAGGGTGACATCAACACCCTCAACCCGGCGGATATTGACAACATCTCCGTATTGAAGGATGCGGCCGCGTCATCCATCTATGGATCACGCGCACCTTTCGGCGTTATCCTCATCACTACAAAAAGCGGAAGCTCAGGAAAGACCAAGATTCATTACAGCAACTCTTTCCGTTTCAACCAGCCGCTTACCACAATGGAGACCATGGATTCATGGCACTACATCAACTACCTCAACGACGTTCACCGCTACACTGACAACAAAGTGGAGTTTGAGGATGACTTCGTGCAGGGAGCATGGGCTTATTACACAGGCCAGAGCGACAACTACATCTACGAGAACAAGTGGGATGGCACACACCGCCGCTGGGGTACCGGCGAATGCGGTGGCACATTCGCCAATGTGAACTGGCTTGACGAGCTTTACAAGAAGACCGCTTTCGCCCAGGAACATAATGTGACCATGAGCGGTGGTAGTGAAAAAATGAGCTATTACTTCTCAGGTAACTTCCTTGACCAAGGTGGATTCATGAAGTATGGTAACGACAAGTATCAACGTTTCTCTCTCAATGGCAAGGTCAACGCCAAGCTCTTCCCCTGGTTGACCGCCCAGTACACAGCACGCTGGATCCGTACTGACTATGACCGCCCCACCATCCTCACAGGCGGATTCTACGAGAAGGTTATACGCCGTCTCCCCCCGACAAACCCGAAATATGACCCCAACGGTTATATCGCAGCTGACTATAACTATATCGAGCATCTCGAGAACGGTGGCAAGCACAACGAGCAGAACGATGTGTTCAGCAACCAGTTCAAGATTATCATCAATCCACTGAAGGGATGGAATATCACCGGTGAATTTAATGCACGTGTCAACAGCGACTGGACCCACGAGGATTCAAAACCTGTATACGCACACGATGCCGACGACCTTGATGGTCTCAGCAGCGAAAGCACTCACCTTGCTTTCGACTCAGGTGCCCATTCTTCAGTATATGAGTATGCTTATAGAAACACTTATTTGAACTTCAATGCCTTTACTGACTACAGTTTTACTGTTGCTGACAAGAACGACTTCAAGGTTCTGCTCGGTTTCCAGGCTGAGGACAATAAGAAAAGGGCTCTTAATGCAAGCCGCAGCGATATGCTGGTAGAGGATCTTCCCGTGCTTAATCTTACCACCAGCAAGGAGACATACGACATTGGCGGTGAATATCAGAAATGGCGTACCGTAGGTTTCTTCGGCCGTATCAACTATAACTTTGATGGCAAGTATCTCTTCGAGGGGAACCTCCGTTACGATGCCTCATCACGTTTCCGCAGCTACCGCCGCTGGGTGTGGTCGCCTTCTTTCTCCGCAGGTTGGAATGTTGACCGTGAGACATTCTGGGAGCCGATTGCTGAATGGTTCCCCGCTCTCAAGATCCGTGCATCATGGGGTCAGCTCTCAAACCAGAATACAAAAGGATGGTATCCTACATATCGTGTGATGGGTGTGGCAAACCAAGGCAGTTCATGGCTCGTTGACGGTTCAAAGCCTAACACAGCATGGTTCCCGAAACTGATTTATCCTGCTCTGACATGGGAGAAAATCCGCACTACTAATATCGGTACCGATTTCTCGTTCTTCAACTATAAACTCACCGGATCATTTGATTATTACTGGCGTGACAACCGCGATATGGTAGGCCCGGCTGTTGACTATCCCGATGTTTTCGGTGCGGAAATTCCACCTGAGAACTCACTCGCCATGCGCACATACGGTTGGGAACTTCAGTTGACATGGAGCGACCATGTAGGCGACTTCAACTATTCAGCCCGTCTCAATCTCTCTGACGACCAGGCCAAGGTTACGAAATACCCCAACGACGAGAAGTATCTCAACAAATATATCGCAAATCAGGTTGTCGGCAACATCTATGGCCTCACTACAATCGGAGTGGCACGTGACGACGAACAGATGGCGGCTCACCTTGCCAATGTTGACCAGAGCCAGCTCGGCACTGACTGGAAAGGTGGCGATATCATGTATGCCGATATCAACGGCGACGGTGTGATTACAAAAGGCACAACCTACGACGACCTCGGCGACCTTAAGGTAATAGGCAACAACCAGCCCCGTTACCGCTTCGGCCTCAACCTCTATGGAGAATGGAAAGGCATCGACCTCACACTCTTCTTCCAGGGCGTGCTGAAACGCGACTACTATTTCAATCCTAACGAGGGTTCAGGCACGAATGGCAAGGGAGCTGTATTCTGGGGCGCAACCTCGGGTGGCCGCTGGGAGTCAATCTTCCTGAACGAGCATCTCGACTACTGGCGTGATGAGAACTCACTTCTCGGAGAGAACCGCGACTCCTACTATGCACGTCCGCTCTACTACACCAACAAGAACCGCGAGATCCAGACACGCTACCTCCAGAACGCCGCCTATATGCGTCTGAAGAACCTCCAGGTAGGCTACACACTTCCGCAGAACCTCACACGTAAGTTCTGCTGTGAGAAACTCCGCGTATTCTTCTCAGCCGAGAACCTCTTCACCTGGACAAAAATGTCGAAGGTAATCGACCCCGAATCGCTCGAGGTATCTTCAATGAAATCCGGATCATCTTATCCGTTGGCTAAAACCTATTCATTCGGTGTAAGCCTCGATTTCTAACGATCCACCACCTAAACATCAGAAATCAGACATGAAATCAATTTATAGAAAACTCAAACATTTCGGGATTATTGCCCTTATCGGGGCAACGGCTGCGGGATGTAATGACTATCTTGACATAACGCCTCCGTCAGATGTAGCTATGGAGCTGTATTTCACCACCGCAGACCAGCTCGGAGCCTACACCATCAATTACTATACCCAGAACAATGAGGTAGGTTCACGCGGCAGCAACATCTTCCCACATCACGGAATCGGCGGAAAGTCTTACCAGACATTCCTTGATGATGACCAGGGCACAGATAACGAGAGTGGAGCGAACTCACGTTTCTTCGACGGAACTTCTATGGTAAAGGTCGGATCCACGGGGGGCAGCTGGAGTTTTGGACGCATCAACGACTTCAACTTCTTCATACAGACGGTGATGCCGAAGTATGAGAACGGCGAGATTAGTGGCGATGAAACTAACATACGTCATTACATCGGTGAGGGATACATGCTCCGTGCAACTGAATACTTCGCAAAACTCCGTTCTCTCGGAGACTTCCCGATTATCACAACAACCCAAAACATGGATAAAGCGGAACTGGTTGACAGTTCTGCACGTCGTCCGCGTAACCTTGTAGCCCGTTTCATCCTCGAAGATCTTGACCGGGCAATCAGTTATCTCTCTGACGGCAAGACCACAGGCGGACGTGCCCGTATCACAAAAGACGCCGCCATCCTCTTCAAGGCTCGTGTGGCTCTCTATGAGGCTACTTTCGAAAAGTACTTCGCAGGCACCCCCTTCGTGCCTGACAAAGCCGCAGGCTGGCCTGGTGCCGAGATGGAGTATAACAAAGACTTCACCTACAATAACGCGGCTGAAGTTGAGTTCTTCCTCGATCAGGCTCTTGATGCCGCAGGCAAAGTCTGCAAGGCACACCCCAATCTTGCAGTCAACAACAAGAAGATAATCGGGGCTGAGTCAGCCGGACTCCCGACCAATCCTTATTATGACCTCTTCACCACACAGGATCCATCCGGACAGGATGAGGCTCTGATGTACCGTCGTTATGACTTCGATATAACCGGAGGACACTGTGTCAACCAGTATATCAAAGGTGGACGTGGCTTCACTCAGGAATTTGCAAATGCTTTCCTTATGGATAACGGTCTGCCTATCTACGCAGCCAACAGCGGTTACAAGGGTGATGACTTCGTCGCTGATACCAAGGAGGGCCGCGACTGGCGATGGAAACTCTTCATGAAAGCTCCGGGAGAATATGTTTATGAAGGTCTGACCCAACGTATCGGTGAAGGAAAGAAGAACAAAAACGATAAGGAACTCAAAGCCCCTGCCCTTATCTCCGGTGGTGTTGACTTCACAACCTCCACAGGCTATACCAAAGGTAAGGCATGGGCCAAGGATTCGGAATGGGGCAAAGGTGGATATGACCTGAGTGCCGCCATCGTATTCCGTGCCGCCGAGGCTTATCTCATCTATATCGAGGCCGCCTGGGAGAAATATGGCGACGGCCTGAACGCTGATGCATGGACTTACTGGGGTAAACTCCGCACACGTGCCGGACTCCCCGAGGATCCTCAGATTACAATCGCCGCCACCGACCTCGACAAGGAGGAGCAGACCTCGCACGACTTCGCCCTCTATTCAGGAGGCTCACGCATCAGCTCGAAGGTGCTCTACAACATCCGCCGCGAGCGTCGCTGCGAGCTTATGGGCGAGGGTATGCGCTGGGACGACCTTATCCGCTGGCGCGCGCTCGACCAGCTCAAGACCAAACGCTACTTCCGCCATGGTTGCAAGATGTATGGTCCGATGCTTGAATGGTTCAAAAAGAGCAAGCTTAAATATGACCAGTCTGACCCCGACAAGAACAACGTCTCCTCACCCACCGACGTTGAAGGCGGCCTGAACGGCGACCCCTCATATCTGATTCTCGACCGTATATCCTCGAAGAGCGAATGGTATAAGAGCGGCTACAGCTGGCGCATGGCTCACTATCTCGACCCGATTGCCGAAGGCCACTTCATCGAGGCCACAACCGGTGCCAGAGACGGCGTCTGCACAATCTACCAGAACCCCTACTGGGGCACCGTGCATGACACTCCGGCCATCCAGTGATAACAACGATGAGTTAATGACGATGAGTTAACATGAGTATATAAAGTTAAGGAAGTCAGGATAACACCTTTCTTCAATCCTAACAAAGCAGGTTATCCTGACTTCCATAACATCACTGAAACCTCATAACTCTGACCTCATAACTCTGACCTCTCTCCCCTCCCCCCTCATAACTAATAACTTTGACTTCATACTTAATTTCTAACCTTTTAAAAGATGAAAAAGATTTTACTTCTCGCAGCCGCTTTCTGCGCTGCCAACTTCGCGATGAACGCTGATGACGTTGCCAACCTCGTTGCCAACGGAAATTTCGAGAACACAAATTACGAGCAGGCCGTTCCCGGTGAATACACCTGGGATCCCGTCAACACATGGGAGAACCTCTCTGTACTCCCCGGATGGCAGCTCTCGACCGGTGGCCCGTGGAACGGCACAGCCTGCATCTTGGCAGGTGACGAGTATGCCGGCGACGGCGATATCCGTCCCGAGGACGACATGCAGCATCTCCACATCCGTGGCTACAACGACAACGGCTGGACCAACATCAAGGTATACCAGATTGTAAAGAACCTCGTTCCCGGCCGTCAGTACACTCTCGACTTCGTTATCGCCCACAACTGGGCCGACGGTGCAAACTGGACTCCCGATCCCGACTTCGGTTTCGTTATCGCCGAGGTTGACGGAGAGGGCGCAGGCCGCGAGCTCATGAAGCAGACTAACATGGGCGAGGGTCAGGACTTCGAGTATTTCGACTACTCTTTCACAGCTCCCGCAAGCGAGATCTACCTCGAGTTCTACTACGGCAACAGCTTCTACGAGGGTAACAAGCATGAGGACCACTGGATGGACCTCGACCTCGTGCGCATCTACTCTGCCGAGGGCGACGAGCAGGTTCCCGAACTGAACGCTGTGAACTCTGTAATCAACGACAACGACGCTCCTGTTGAGCTCTACAACCTCCAGGGCGTGCGCGTGAACGCCAACGACGCTCTCAAGGGTATCTACATCCAGCGTCAGGGCAACAAGGCTACAAAGGTTATCTTCTGAGCCACTCCCCTATCTGACTGAACTCTATTTCTGTACATGAAGCGTGACCGCCATGCCACTGCCGCAATGGCAAGCCGGCATGGCGGTCTTTATCTCTATCTATTCAAAAAACCCGTTAACCTGACAATATGAGCAACCGTTTCTTAGCACTGTCTCTCTTCACAGCACTAACAGCCGCCTCCGTATCGGCGGCCTTCACTACCCCCGAGGCAGGTAAATATTACCGTATCCGCCACATCAGCGGCCTCTATCTCACCGACGCCCGTTTCCAGAGCCGTATAGCCGAAAAGGCCGAGGATAACTCCCAGATCTATCAGTTCATCCCCGTGGCCGGCGAGGAGGGTGTCTACAATATCAAGCGTATGGGCTCCGGCATGTTCTGCGGTTCCGACAACAAGTGGACCTCTACCGCCATCTCGCGCAGCATCCCCCTCTCGCAACATCGCGTGGAGACCGCCGCAGCCGATGAGAACTACGTGGTGATCCGCAACGTTGGCATGAACGAGTCGAAAAACTGTATGGGTGTCGACGCCACCGCAGATGGGAGCGCCGTATATACCGACAAGAACGGCTCCGACATCGAGAAGCATCTCTGGACTCTCGAGGAGGCTGAGCTTTACCCCTCATCTTCCGAGACTCTCCCCGACCTCTACCCCGACAAAAATCTTCCGGCCGACGACCCCCGCGCGAATGCCTATGAGGGGTATAAGTTGGTGTTCGCCCAGGAATTCAGCGGCGAAGGGACTCCCGACCATGAGATCTGGAACTTCGAGGAGGGCTTCAAGCGCAATCAGGAGGACCAGTATTACAATTCCGACAAAAACTGCTTCATCCGCGACGGCGTGCTCGTAATAGAGGGCCGCAACGTCGAGGATGAGAAGATACCCAACCCGAAATATGACCGCTACAACAAGTCATGGCCCTCGAGCATAGGCCGTTATCTCACCTGGACCTCCGGCTCGATGCAGACCAAGGGTAGCTGGGACAGCGGCTACACCTGGCACTACGGCATCTATGAGGTACGCGCCAAGGTGCCTCAGTATGTAGGAAGCTGGCCCGCGATCTGGTCAACTGGAATGCAGTATGAGTGGCCCTACGGCGGCGAGATCGACATCATGGAGTATTACGGCCATAACATCCACGCCAACGTATGCTGGGGCAACGGCGGCCGCTGGAGCGGCGCATGGAACAGCGCTACCGTCCACGACAACATTCTCGGCGAGGGCTGGGGCGATGAATACCATATCTGGCGCATGGTGTGGGATTACGACCACATGGAGCTCTGGTGTGACGACATCCTGGTCAACAACATCGACCTCGACACCACCCAGAATGCCATACCCTCTGACGACTATGACCACGGCAACGGCTGCAACCCCTTCCGCGACGTTCGCCATATGCTCTGGCTCAATCTCGCCCTCGGCGGCATCAACGGCGGCTCGCTGGCCGACACACCCCGTCCGCTCCGCTATCTCGTCGACTACGCCCGCGTCTACCAGAAGATCGGTACCGACGGCAAAGCCACTTACAGCGTTGACGAAGTCATCTCCGAACCCACCTTCAACACACCCGACGGCGTGGAGCTCTCAGGCGTGGAGACAGTTGAGATAGCCGAGGCTGCCGACATCCCGGCCTCCATCTATACCCTTCAGGGTATTCCGGTGAATTCCACAGCCGAGGAGCTCCGTGGAAGCAACTCCATCTACATCCTCGTAGACGGTGAAGGGAGCCGCAAAGTGATATTCTGATACAAACCTTACATAAACCAGACGTTTCTTAACATAAACCAGACGCATCTTAGGTAAGAAAGATTGTGGCTTGCAGCCGGGCCGGTGATACGTAACCGGCCCGGCTTTACGTTATACAGATACAAAAGCCCTGCAAGGAGGACAGGCTTCCAGCCTGTCAACCGAGTCAAAAAAAGCACTGCAACGCAAGGAGGACAGGCTTCCAGCCTGTCAACCGAGTCAA
>CANPMT010000017.1 GCA_947575235.1 uncultured Porphyromonadaceae bacterium | reverse complement strand
TCCCCGCCATCCACTACACAATGGGTGGTATCTGGGTTGACTACGAGCTCCAGACATCTATCAAGGGTCTCTTCGCAATCGGTGAGTGTAACTTCTCCGACCACGGTGCGAACCGTCTCGGCGCTTCCGCCCTCATGCAGGGTCTCGCCGACGGTTACTTCGTGCTCCCCTACACTATCCAGAACTATCTCAGCGACCAGATTACAGTTCCTCACTTCAGAACCGACACTCCGGAGTTTGACGAGGCTGAGGCAAAATGTATCGCTGAGCAGGAGAAACTTCTCAACATCAAGGGTAACCGCTCTGTCGACTCTCTCCATAAGGAGCTCGGCCACATCATGTGGGAATATGTCGGCATGGCTCGCGATAAAGAGGGTCTTGAGACCGCTCTCGCAAAACTCAAGGAGATCCGCAAGCAGTTTGAGTCTGACCTCTTCGTGCCCGGCACTGCCGAGGGCATGAACGTGGAGCTCGACAAGGCTTTCCGTCTCAATGACTTCATCACAATGGGTGAGCTTATCGCTTACGACGCGCTGAGCCGCAACGAGAGCTGCGGTGGCCACTTCCGCACCGAGTATCAGACTGAGGAGGGTGAGGCCAAACGCGACGACCAGAACTGCTTCTACGTAAGCTGCTGGGATTACGCCGGCAACGACAACGAGGCTCCGTCGCTCATCAAGGAGCCCCTCCACTACGAGGCTATCAAGGTTCAGACCCGTAACTATAAGTCATAATCCTTATATAAACAGAAATTTCAATCATGGAAGAAAATATAATGAAAGTCAATCTCAAGGTTTGGCGTCAGGCCAATCCGAGAGCTACGGGCGGGTTTGTGACTTACAGCGATGTCGAGACCACACCCGACACCTCCTTCCTGGAGACCCTCGACATCCTCAACGAGACTCTCGTTGAGCGCGGCGAGGAACCCATTGTGTTCGACCACGACTGCCGCGAGGGTATCTGCGGTATGTGCTCACTCTATATCAACGGACATCCCCATGGCCCCGCCACAGGCGCAACTACATGCCAGCTCTACATGCGTCGTTTCCAGAACGGCGAGACTATCACTGTAGAGCCCTGGCGTTCGGCGGCCTTCCCTGTGATCAAGGACCTTATGGTTGACCGCAACGCGTTCGACAAGATCCAGCAGGCCGGCGGTTATGTATCGTTCAACTGCGGTGGCGCACAGGATGCCAACGACCTTCCCATCTCTAAGGTTAAGGCCGACGAGGCTATGGACTCTGCAAGCTGCATCGGCTGCGGCGCATGTGTGGCTGCCTGCAAGAACGGCTCCGCAATGCTCTTCGTATCAGCCAAGATCAGCCAGCTTTCACTCCTCCCCCAGGGTGAGGTTGAGAAAGACCGTCGCGCACGCGCCATGGTGGCCAAGATGGATGAGCTCGGCTTCGGCAACTGCACCAACACAGGTGCCTGCTCAGCTGAGTGCCCCAAGAACATCAAGATGTCAAACATCAGCCGCATGAACCGTCAGTTCATCGCCGCCAAGTGCCGCGAATAAACTGCCCTCATACAATCAAAAAAACGGGTGTGTCGCAGAGACACACCCGTTTTTTTTGTAAATTTGCAGTGAATAACACAGCACCTGAAATTACTAATCGTTCACATCATGATTTCATTCAGAAAATTTGCAGTGGCAGCACTGTGCGGACTCTCGCTTACCGCTTATCCCCGTCAGGGTGTCAACCATTACCGACCGGTAGTCTCGGCCCCCTCCCCTGCCTCCGGCATGGCTTGGCCGCAGGGCCAGCTCCTACCTCACTTCGCCACACCGGATTCCGTACTTACCGGATTTGACTTCCGTGGCGCCGAGCTGTCGGCTGAGGAGAGGAATATGATTCTGGCCCTTCAAGGGATATGCAACAGCCGTCAGCCACGCATTTTCCTCTATCAGCAAGCAAGCGAGGGGAAGGATAAATGGCCGTCGCAGCTAAATCTCACCATCGACGAACCTTACGGAAAGGATTATCTCCCTCTTGTCAGGAGATATGCCGGCGACATCAAGGGTATAGTGCTATACTCTACCGAGAAAAGTCCCCATTATATCAATCTCGCCTCCACTGTGGCCGGACTTGAACAGGCTCTCCCTGTGACTCCGCAACTACGCGACCGTCTCCTTGCCGAAGGTATCAACCTCCCTATCGTGGCCGATTTCACCACACTCCCTTACAGCCGTCCGCAGGAGATATACCAGTATCTTTACGATAATTACTGGCCACGTTGCAACCATCGGCTCCTCGTGAGCCTCGCACCCGACTTCGGATACGTCCGCGACCTCGGTGTGGCCGCCGGGTCGGCAATCGTGTGGCTCGACCCGCGTAAATGGACGGAAGCCACCGTGCTCCGCAAATTCCTCGGTGATATGGAACCGGGTGAGAGCCTCGTCACAGGGTGGTATGCCGAGGAACGTTCCGGAATCGGCCTGGCAACCGAATACGGTCTCTCGACCGTCCCCTCCGACTTCTACGAGAACACCACTGTCTATGCCGGAATGAATCAACAGGTAGCCTATCCCGAAGTGCCGAAGATGCCTGAGCTTGAGAATAAGATTTATGTCACCCTCTACCTCAGCGACGGCGACAATGTGCAGTATTGCCAGCATGCCATGTCGCAGCTCTGGGACCGCGAGGGGCGGGGCAACTTACCCATAAACTGGACAATCAGTCCGGCATTAGTGGATTTCGGTCCCGCTCTTCTGAACCATTATTACCGCACGGCCACTCCCAACGATTATTTCTGTTCCGGACCGTCAGGAGCCGGCTACGCGCTTATCTATGACTCGCACAATTATCTCTGGAACGCCACATCAGGGGCTGCCTACACCCCGTATACCCGCCTTACCGGAGACTATCTCGAGAAGAGCGGTCTGCGCTCAATTACCATATGGGATGAGGTGAATCAGGAGCAGATGGATGCCTACGCCCGGAATTGCCGCTACCTCTACGGCATGACACAGCAGGATTGGGAACGGCGTCCTTACAAGGTGCCCGCATATATCGGAGGGAACACTCTCCCCGTAGTGCCCAACCTGCCATGCTATTGCAACGGTGTGGATGTGATTTATTCCTTCTGGAAGGATACCATATCCTCGTTCGATTCCTCGCGACCAATATTCCTCTCAGCCCAGGGGGAATCGTGGAAAATGGGACCCGACAATATCCTGGCGTTGCGTCAGCAACTTGAGGAACTGGCACCCGGGAAGGTGGTGATATGCCGTGGCGACCATTTCTTCAACCTTTACAATCAGGCAAATAACCTCCCCTTCAACCTGACTCTACTCCCCGGCATGAAGATAACAGCCGGGCAGAATCAGGCCACTGCCGGGAAAGCCACCGACGGGTCGGCAGCCGAGGGGAACATGTGGACAGGTGTGAATGACGGGAAACCGGCAACGGTCACTCTTGACTTCAAGCAGCCCTATCTGATAAGCCGTTACGTGATGCGTCATGCCGGTAACGCCGGCTTACCCTCGGAACTCAACACACGAAGTTTCACCGTTGAGACCAGCTCCGACGGCAAACACTGGACAGAGGCAGACCGGCAGACCGGCAACCAATCAGCAGTCAGCGATGTTGACATAATTCCGGCCAAGGCCCGCTACGTGAGGTTTACTATCCTCGACCCCGGAGCCGACGCCATCCCCCGCGTAGCCGACATAGAAGTCTACGGCACCGACATCAACTATTTTCTCTGAAACTGAGCTGTTTTCTCAGAAAAAATGTGTATCTTCGCGTATTAGAGTGTGTTTACTTCAAAAGTAAACACACTCTTATAAACTATTTTTAAAGATAATGCAGACACCAATCAGATATCCAGTCGGTATTCAGGACTTTACCAAATTAAGAACCGGCAACTATCTCTATGTTGACAAGACCCGTTTTGTATATGATCTTGCCAACAATTACGACTATGTGTTTCTGAGCCGTCCACGCCGATTTGGAAAAAGTCTGCTTATCTCCACTTTTGAGGAATATTTCAAAGGGAACAGGGAACTGTTCGTTGGTCTTGACATTGACAGAATGGAGAGTGAATGGGAATCATATCCTGTGCTGAGGTTTGACCTCAGCGGGGAGTCCTTCCTGAAACCTCAGGACCTTATCACCTGCATTACCCAGGACCTGATAGATTACGAAAACCGATACGGAATAGTACCGACACTCACCGACAATGAGGATGCCATAGGCACAAGATTCTATTCTCTTCTGAAACAGATAAATATCAAGACCGGCAAGAGAATAGTTGTACTGGTAGATGAATATGACAAGCCGATGCTCGAAAGCCTTCATGATGACCCTCTGCACAACGAGTTGAAAGCCCGCTTGAGAGGCTTCTACTCAGTATTGAAAAAATGCGACGGGATTATACGCTTCGCTATGCTTACGGGAGTCACCAAATTTGGAAAGGTATCCATATTCAGCGGTCTCAACAATCTGAAGGATATATCCATGAAGCAATCTTTCAATGAGATATGCGGCATTTCGGAAGATGAACTACACAATCTCTTTTCAGCATCTATCGATGATTTTGCTCACGCCAATGGTATAACGGAAGCGCAGACACGGGAACAGTTCAAACACTACTATGACGGTTACCATTTCTCAAAGAATGGTAAGGATATCTACAACCCTTACAGCACTCTGAATGCATTCAAGGATAAAGAACTTGGGAAATATTGGTTTACCTCCGGTTCATCGGAATATCTTGTGCGCCTTATCGAGCGTCATCCCTTCGTGCTTGACAGGCTTGAAGGTGCCGAAAGAAGTGAAGAGGAACTGAGTGATATCACCGATTTATCAAGGGATATCGTGCCGTTGCTATATCAGGCCGGTTATCTTACGATAAGGAGTTATGATTCCGTCAGTGAACTTTACACTTTAGGCTTCCCGAATGAGGAGGTACGGAAAGGTTTCTGGAACTCAATGGCTTCATACTTTTTCCGCCCTAAAGCCTCAACTTATCTCTTCTCAATTGAGGAGTTTATGCGTGACTTGATGCAAGGGGAAGCTGAAGGCTTCATGACCCGCCTGCAAAGTATGTTCGCCGCGCTTGGCTCAGAGAAGGAACCTGATAAGGAGGTTCACTTCCAGAACATTGTTGCGATATTTGTACAAATGTTAGGCTTCCGCACTACCACCGAGCTACATTCCTCCCAAGGAAGATGTGATATAGTGATTGAAGCACCGCAATTCATTTATCTGCTCGAATTGAAGGTAGACAGCACTCCAGAAAAAGCTATGACACAGATTCATGAGAAAGGTTACGCGCGTCCCTATAAGATTGACCCAAGGAGAAAAATATTGATTGGAGCCAATTTCTCTACCAAGACACGTACCCTGACAGGATGGATAATTGAATAATCAGAGGCCGGAATCGGAGTGGCTACATACTTTTTTTATATTTTTCACACTTTTAGGTTGGGGGGCGTTAATTTTTTGTCTAAATTTGCATTGGTTGTAGGTGAGCGGCCGCTTTCTATGGGGGTGCGTTTCATCACCAACCGCATTTTACTGAGAATTAATAACCAAATATACACGATATGAAGAAACTTTTACTTCTCTCCGCTCTCGCTTTGGGAGCATTCGCTGCCAACGCAGCTTCGCCCGGCGACTACTACAAAGTTATGGTCGATGGTAAGGAACTCTCAAACGGGGATACCATCTACTGCACTCACTACCAGGACAATACCGATGTTACTTATGACGGTGTGGAAGAGCATTTCAACTTTGGATATACCTACGAAGTTGTAATAGTCTATCCAAACACTTCTGGTTCCACACTGAATCTATACTCAGCTTTAGGATGTACGGATCGTCCTACTCTTGAGGATTTCAAGGCGAATCAGTTCACATATATAGATGACACTTATTATACAGCCTACGGAGGTCCTAATGCATGCTACTCCGCAACTTTAGGAGCCGCCGGATCGTGTGTCCTTAATGCTCCCGGTGTAGAACAGGTAATTGAGGTAGCTGCAGGTAATGATTCCTTCAACTGGCAGTTCCATTGCCCGACAATCGATCCTACCTCAGTTGTGAAGTATACTTTCACCACAGCTGCCTGCACCGAGAAGGATGCATCTACAAAAATCGCCGGCACAGAGTTCGTTGTGAACGTTGTCTTCGGTCCGAGCATGGAGGCTATCAATAATGCTGGCCTTAGCGTTGAAGGTGTTGAGATGGACGAGGATGTAGCTCCCGTTTACTTCAACCTCAACGGTACTCAGGTTCAGAACCCCTCAAAGGGTATCTACGTTGTAAAACGTGGTTCAAAAGTAACAAAAGAAGTTATCCGATAAGCCATAACCACGGCTCTCAGATAAACTGAAGTATATCATTCAGCCGCCACCGGGCGACAGCCCATGTGGCGGCTGACTTCATTTTCCCTGACCTCTTAATCCTCATCTAATCCTCTCTTTCAAATCAATTACTTGCCGTATGGAATTCTCGGTGTCGATCGTGCTTCATAACTCCCGCTTCGCAGATGTGCAGGTGGCTGTGCTGCTGTTGCTTCAGTCAGAGGCATCGACGATCTACATCATTGAAAACAGTCCTCTCCCACGCTTCAAAGCCCTCGCCGCGATGGATCCCCGGATTTTCTACGCCCATGTCGAGAACAACGGATTCGGCGCTGCCCACAACATAGCATTGCGCAAGGCTCTTCAAGACCCCGACGGATTTCATCTCATAATGAATCCCGACGTATTCTGGAGCGGAAGTGTGCCGGAAATACTAACCGGATACCTCGCAAGCAATCCCGATGTCGGAATGGTGGCCCCACGCGTATATTACCCCGACGGTGACCTCCAGTATACCTGCCGGATGCTCCCCACCCCATTCGACCTTATCCTGAAAAGATTCCTCCCCAAAAGATTCTTCAAAAAACGCCGGGAGCGGTATCTACTCGCCCATCACGACCATACCCATCCCATCAACTGCCCCTATCTTCAGGGAAGCTTCCTCCTTTTCCGCAACAAAGCCCTGCTCGACTGCGGCATATTCGACGAGCAATTCTTCATGTATCCCGAGGATATCGACATCACACGCCGCATCCACGAGCGTTGGAAAACAATCTATTTCCCCAGCGTCAGCATAGTCCACTTCCACCAGGCTGCCTCGCGCACCGACTATCACATGCTCCAGATCCACCTCACCAACATGATAAAATATTTCAACAAATGGGGATGGTGGTTCGACAAAAAAAGACGCCTGTATAACAAGCGTCTCTTGGAGGAAGTTGTATATCAGGCTCCCGAAGACCGTCCCGACGGACGGGGATAAGAGGGTCGGCAGCCATAAATAACGTATCTACATTTTCACCAACGGGCCATGCACGTATAGCATCTCCGTGCGGCGGGCACACGTCTCGCACGCCGGGAAGATATATCGTGCTGTATCGGTAGAGAAAGCCCTCACCGCCAACGCGCCATGCGTGGCCGGACGGTTGCATATCTCATGGGCGCACTTCCCGGCCTTGCGTCCGGTAATCCTCTCCCAGCAGTCGAGGCGCGACTCATACCCCTCCGGAGCCGGAAGCACCGACGCGCTCATCACATTCTTCATCACCATCACGGTGTTCTCATCAGTCATTTCCATTCTCTTCAGGTTTTTTATCACGCGGTTTCGGCTTACGCTTGCGTGGTTTCGGTTTCGGTTTATTCTCAGGTTCCGGTTCAACAGCCGGCTGCTGTATGCCGAGGTCATCGGCTATTATCTCGGCTATATAATCGCTCGCCACACTGTTGCCGAGGCGACGGCGCATATTCTTATAGCCCGAGAGCTGCCATTCACGTTTCGGCGAGTTCTGCAGCAGAGGTGAGAGCTCACGCATTATGTGGTAGGGGGTGCAGAGATGCAGCAGCAGCTCCGGCACCACACTGTTATTCACAATCAGATTAGGGAGCGACACATACTTCACCTTCAGCAGCTTCTCCATAATCTTATACGTGAGCCGCTTTCCGTTGCCACGGTACACCACCACCTGCGGGGTGCCGATAAGGGCGGTCTCGAGAGTGGCTGTGCCTGAAGTCACGATGGCTGCCTGCGAATATTTCAGCAGCGTAGGTGTGGCACCAAACACGAGCTGTATGCCGGGATCCTGGGCAATCTCGCGATAGAACTTCTCAGGAACAGCCGGAGCGGCCGCCACAGCATACTGGAAGTCGGGAAACTGACGGGCGGCGGTGAGCATGAGCGGAAGATTATTGCGGATCTCACTCTTGCGTGAGCCGGGAAGAAGGGCTATTATCGGTTTGTCGGGTTCGGAAAAGCCCTGACGCTCCACGAAATGCTTGCGCGGAGGGAGATGACCGAGGGCATAATCTATCTCCTGCACGGAGGGATTCCCGACATACGTCACGTCATAGCCACGCTTCTTATAGAAGTCAACCTCAAACGGAAGGATTGAAAAGAGATTGTCGACATACTTCTTGATCTGCTTCACACGCCACTCTTTCCAGGCCCATACCTTGGGCGATATGAAATAATCGACCTTCACACCCAACTTATGGGCATACTTGGCCACCTTGAGATTGAAACTGGGATAGTCAACCAATATCAGCACATCCGGACGGAATTCCTTCACAATCCTCTTCGCCTCCTTGAGGTTACGCATGATGCGGGGGAGACTGCGCAGCACCTCCGAGAAGCCCATCACATTCATCTGGTCGTAATGAATCTCGGGGTTGCAGCGCGCGGCTTTGGACATGAGGTCACCCCCCAGAAAGCGGAACTCCGCCTCCGGGTCAAGCTTCCGAAGAGAGGTTATCAATGTCGAGGCATGTAGATCGCCGGATGCCTCACCGGCAATTAGCATGTATTTCATACTTTCTCGAAGCGCAATAACCGGGGTCGACCAAGCGTTTAGTCATTATGAAAATAATGCGCTCTATATTATTAATGACGCTTGTGGCGCTCTTTGGTTTAATCGCCACCTCATGTATTAACGACGATTTTGATGATTCGCCGGGACTGAAACTCGATTTTTCGACCGATACCGTCAGTTTCGGGACCGTTTTCACCGATCTCGGCTCCCCTACGGCACGTCTTTTAGTGTTCAACCGTAATAAAAAAGGGGTGAACATCTCTTCGATAAAATTCCGCAATCCCGACTCAAATTTCACCTTCAATGTAGATGGCGTGAGCGGAAATGAATTCCATGACGTAGAGATCCGGGGAAACGACTCGATCTATATCTTCATCGAGTGTTTCATATCGCCCGATGAATCGGTCAAACCTGTGCATGTAGCCGACCAACTGGAGTTTGTCACCAACGGCACCACCCAGGAGGTGGAGGTGGAGGCCTGGGGGCAGAATGTGCGCCGTCTCAAAGGTGAACGCCTCGAAGCCGACACACGTCTCACAGCCGAGCTCCCATACATTGTGTTCGACTCCCTGTCTGTCGAGAAGGGAGCCACTCTCACCATCGAGCCGGGAACACGCCTGATGTTCCATGACAAGGCTTACCTTGCCGTGAGGGGCACCCTTCAGGCGGAAGGCTCAGCCGAGGCCATGATCGACTTCTCAGGCGACCGCCTCGACAATGTCCTCCCCGACGTGAGCTATGACATCATGGCCGGGCAATGGTGCGGCGTGCGTATCGATGCCGGGTCGTTCGACAACCGCCTCTCGTTCGTGAACATGCGCTCCACATCCGAGGGGCTGCGCGTGGACTCGTGCGGCGACCTTACCCGGCAGAAACTCACCCTCCATAACAGTTGGCTACACAACTCGCAGACCACGGTGCTCGACTCCCGCTACGCGAAGGTCGATGCCTACGGCTGCTGTTTCTCCGAGGCTGCCCAGGCTGTGGTGCGCCTCACCGGTGGTGAACATGACTTCGTGCAGTGTACCATCGCCAACAATTACCTCTTCTCGGCTGTCACCGAACCGAACCTCTCGCTCTATCACTGTCTGCCGGAGCATGCGGCCGATAACCGTAACCCGCTGATGAGAGCCACGTTCGCCAACAGTATCATCTATGGTCTCGGATCCACGATAACACCGGAAGACCTGAAGGGAGCCGACGTGTATCTCCGCAATGTGCTGCTCAAGCCAAAGGGTGATGATGACGCCAACTTCATAAACTGCCTGTGGGATGAAGACCCACTCTTCTACACCATACGCGCCGATTACTATTTCAACTACCGTCTGAAACCCGACTCCCCGGCTATCGGTAAAGGGAATGCCTCGTTTGTAACCCCCGAATGTCTCTACGACATGGATGGTGTGGACCGTCTCGCCGACGGCGCACCCGCATTAGGAGCATACGCCGAAATTGCCGTCGAGGAGGAATAAAACAATTAGCCGGATTTATGATTTACGATAAGATAGCCGCAGGATTAAGCAAGGGCTGCGCCACCATCGGGTCGCTGGTAAAGGTGGCGTTGCTCTCACGCAAAGTATCCGCACCCGCCGGAAAACCTCAACGCGACCTGATAATCTTAGGTAACGGACCCTCCCTGCCGGGGTGTATCGAGAATAACCGCGACTTGGTGGAAACTTCCGACCGTATGGCTGTGAATTTCGCAGCCAACACCCCGGAGTTTCTCCAGCTGCAGCCGGAACTCTATATCCTGGCCGACGGCCATTTCTTCAACGGTTATTCCACTGACCCGAACGTGCGTAAACTCTGGGAGAATATCTCCTCCGCTTCATGGGATATGACCCTGTTCGTGCCTTATAAATTCCATCATCAGGCCACTCAATTGCTTGCAAAGCATGGCAATGATAACTCCGGAGTCAGGATTAAGGTCAGGACTTTCAATCTAACCCCCTTGGAGGGGTATCCGGGGGTGATATATCCCCTTATGCGGCTCGGCATGGGTATGCCGCGTCCGCGTAACGTGATGATTCCGGCCATCATGACGGCTATCCGCGAAGGATACCGGAAGATATACCTCTTCGGAGCCGACCACACCTGGACACGCACACTCAGCGTTGACGAGGAGAACTTCGTGGTGAGTGTTCAGCCCCATTACTACGAGGATAACGACAAGGAGCATCAGCGGGTGCGCTCCACCTACGCCGGACTGCATCTCCACGACGTGCTCGGCAGCATGACCGTCGCCTTCCGCAGCTACTGGGAGATAGCCGCCTACGCCGATTCGCTTGGCGTCAGCATCATCAACGCCACCCCCGGCTCCATGATTGATGCCTTTCCACGAATCTGACGGTCAATTATTTTGTCAATTCGCATTATTTTCTTAATTTTGCGACAATTAACAAACGGAATCAACTCAAACAAGATATTATGAAACAGTTCCCCATCATTTTCGGGAGCCTGATTCTCTCGCTCCTCTCCCTCTCGCTCTCCTCCTGCTCAGACGATATGCCGGAGGACCGCTCGGAATATGACATCCTCGGCATATGGCTCGACTCGGAAGGTCATTACCTCGACTTGGGCGATACGGAATATATAACCGACTACCAGCTCGATGAGATGGGAGGCCAGAGATTCTGGCTGAAACGACGTCTCACCTACTTCTATGAACCATACTCCTACCTGATGCTGACAGCCGACGCCGAAGCCCAGATGCACCTCTACCGCCTCATAAGCTGCAACGATGAGGAGATGGTGCTGTGCTGGCTGGCCGACCCTACCATGGAGGAGATCGAGGGTGAGAACCGTTACGAATTCTTCAAGATTTTCTTCGAGGAGGATTACGTAATCGACCCCGCCAATTACAAGTATTGGGCCCGCGTGACTCCCGAAGCTCTGGAGGAGGCGCTCGGGGATGACCCGATAATAGAGATATGATGAATCATTTCAAGAAAATAGCAATTATCGGCGCGGGCAACATGGGCTCTGCCATTGCCGCGTCGCTCACTGACTCCCCCGCCTGCATGGTGCTCACAGCTGCCTCGCAGCGCACTCTGCAACACGCGGGTGAACTCTGCCCCGGCGCTGTATGCACCACGTCGAATGTCGAGGCGGTGACAGATGCCGACCTCATCTTTCTTTGCGTGAAACCGTTCATAGCACCTGAGGTGTTTGAGGAGATTCGCCACCACATTATGCCGGGTGCCACCGTTGTGTCGGTGATAGCCGGCATGTCGCTATCCCACCTCGCGGAGCAACTCGACAGCGCCTCCAAAAATCTGCGGATACTCCGTGCCATACCGAACACCGCTATCCGTCTGGGGAAAAGCGCCACATTCATAGCGTCCGCTCCGGAGGTTGACCAAGCCACTCTCGATGCCGTGACCGATATCTTCAACCGTTCCGGGAAAGCTTTCGTAATCAAGGAGAAGGATATGGCGGCTTGCACCGCGTTGGCCTCATGCGGCATAGCCTATTTCCTGCGCTTCATCCGCGCCGCCGTGGAGGGGAGCGTGGAGTTGGGTCTGCGTCCCGGCTTCGCCACTGAAGTGGCGGCTATCACGGCAGAAGGCGCAGCCGCGCTGCTCCATGACGGAGGGCATCCGGAGGCTGAGATCGACAAGGTAACCACACCCGGCGGTCTTACGATCCGCGGACTCAACACACTCGACGAGAAGGGACTCAATGCCGCTGTGATTGCGGCTCTGAAGGCCTCTGTATCCTGACAACTTCCACTCTATCCACTTCTATTCACTCTGAACAACACACTATGAGAATCGTAGTAAAAGTCGGCAGCAATGTCATTACACGCGCCGACGGAACTCTCGACGTGACACGCATGTCGGCGCTGGTTGACCAGGTGGCGGAACTCCGCCGCATGGCGCATCAGGTAATACTCGTATCTTCGGGCGCCGTAGCGGCCGGACGTAACGAGATAACTCCCTCACACCGTCTCGACACTGTGTCGGCCCGGCAGCTATTCTCGGCCGTAGGCCAGGCCAAGCTGATCAACCGGTATTATGAACTCTTCCGCGACCATGGCATGACCTGCGGGCAGATTCTCACCACAAAGGAGGGGTTCGGCTCACGCACACATTACCTCAACCAGAAGCATTGCATGGAGGTGATGCTTGAACAGAATGTCATTCCGGTTATCAATGAGAATGATACCATATCGGTAACGGAGCTGATGTTTACCGATAATGATGAGCTCTCCGGCCTGGTGGCGGCGATGATGGATGCCGACCTCCTTATCATTCTGAGCAATATCGACGGCATTTATGACGGCAATCCCTCCGACCCTACATCGAAAGTGATTCGTGTTGTATCCCATGACACTGTCGACCTCTCTGAGGTGGTAGTCGCCGGGAAGTCTACTTTCGGACGCGGGGGTATGCTCACCAAGAGCCGTATCGCGCTGAAAGTGGCGTCGGAGGGTATCGAGGTGTTCATAGCCAACGGCAAACGTGACAATATCCTCCTCTCGCTTGTCAATGGTGAGGATATCCCCTCAACACGCATACCTGCCGGGGAGCGTGTCAACGGTGTGAGGAAATGGATTGCCCATTCGCATGATTTCGTGAAGGGTACCCTTACGGTTAACGCCGGGGCGGCTGAGAGCCTGCTCGACCCTTCACGCGCCGCAAGTCTGTTGCCCGTGGGCATAACTGAGATCGGCGGCAATTTCGAGGCAGGTGACCTGGTGAGCATCATCACCTCTGACGGCACCCAGATCGGACTCGGCTGCAGCGAGTATGACTCCACTACCCTATCCGAGGCTTTGGGCGAGAAGAATATGCGCCCCGCCGTGCATTACGATTATCTGTATATCGAGGCGCAGCCTTGACAATCTTCACTTTTTTATTCTGACTATATGAATTTCCAGGATATAAGGAATGCGGCTCCTCTGTTGCCTCGTCTCTCTGCCGAGCGCAACGCCGCGATTTTACGCAAGACGGCTCTCCGGCTGAAGGAGAACGCGGATTACATACTCGCTGAGAATGCGAAAGACCTTGAAAGGATGGATGCGTCAAACCCAGACTATGACCGCCTGCGTCTCACTCCGGAGCGTATCGCGGGGATAGCCGATGATATGAGCGCTGTGGCGCAGCTCCCTGTGCCTTACGGCCACACAATCGAGGAATGGACACGCCCCAACGGCATGACCATCCGCAAGGTGAGTGTGCCGTTCGGTGTGATCGGTGTTATCTATGAGGCGCGTCCGAATGTCACAGCCGACGTGTTCGGCCTATGTTTCCGGAGCGGTTCGGCCTGTGTACTGAAGGGTGGTCATGACGCCGACAATTCATCTAAGGCTATAGTGAGCGTGATACACGCGGTGCTACGCGAGGAGGGACTGCCGCAGGCTCTCTGCACGTTGATGCCGGGCGACCGTTCAAGCGCGACGCTCATGATGGAGGCTGTGGGAATGATTGACGTGATCATACCGCGTGGCGGCCGCGGACTAATCGACTATGTGCGCGACCATTCCAAAGTGCCGGTTATCGAGACTGGTGCCGGAGTTTGCCACACATATGTTGATGCCTCTGCCGACGTTTCCAAAAGTCGCGATGTCATCTTCAACGCCAAGACCCGCAGAGTGAGTGTCTGCAACGCGCTCGACTGTGTGATTGTGCATGAATCACGACTGACTGATCTCCCTGCCATCTGCGCCCCTCTCGCTGCGAAGAATGTTGTGATTGAGGCTGACCGACAGGCATTCGCAGCTCTTCAAGAGACTTATCCTGATAATCTGTTGGTAAAAGCTGATGATGAGAGTTACGGCACGGAGTTCCGCGACTACCGTATGGCAATAAAGACAGTGGCAGACATTGAGGAAGCGTTGGAGCACATAGCCCGTAACGGCTCGCACCACAGCGAATGTATCATGAGCGAGGATGCTGAGGGGGTGGCTCTTTTCCAGCAGAATGTTGACGCGGCCTGTGTCTACGCCAACGTCTCTACGGCCTTCACCGACGGCGCCCAGTTCGGGTTCGGAGCCGAGATCGGCATATCCACCCAGAAGCTCCACGCCCGCGGCCCGATGGGCCTACCGGCCCTCACCACCTACAAATACCTCATCACCGGCACAGGCCAGACCCGCCCCAACTGAGTAGTTTCGAGCCATTATCAATCTTCTACGAATTTGAGTGTATGCGCAATGTACGGAGTGTTAAAGAGTTACGCCGACAAATATCCTCGTACTTGCACATAAGGGGAAGAAGTGTTCTGATATATGTTGGATTGTAGATTGACAACGCAATCGCCAATCCGACCCAAAACGATGTGTTTTAACTCAGTTACCGCAAGATATGAGGAGTTTATACCTCATGATTGGAAAAATTTTCGTAATTTTGCAATAGTCAATCGGGACACTTCCCCAACACCCCATTTATGAAAGCTCAAGAAATACAAGAACTGTTTAACAGTTTTGAATCAATAGCCATTGAATACGATGGCGTGGAATGTTGGAGCGCGAGAGAACTCGCTCCGGTCATGGGTTATGTCCAATGGCGAAATTTCCAATCAATCATTGAAAAAGCCAGAGAATCGGCGATAAACGCAGGCGAAGATGCAACAAATCATTTTGCTGACGTCAGCAAAACGATACCTATGCCAAAAGGTGCTCAGCGCCAGATAGATGATGTGATGCTTACCCGATATGCTTGCTATCTCGTTGCGCAAAATGGCGACCCTCGTAAGCCGGAGATTGCGTTTGCACAGAATTATTTTGCAGTGCAGACACGCCGTGCAGAGCATGAAATGTCGTGTCACGGATACGTTTGGAGATAACGCCAACCCTGCAGGTGTAATATCATTCGGTTCTGAGAACTCCACTTTCTTTTATCAAAACGAGAAATGGTGCTCTGGTAGAGATATCTATTATGTGGATACTACAGGATTATCACCTACCGCATGCATATTCATTGCGGCATGTTTTCAGAAGATAGCCGATAAATATAGTTATAATTACGGGTTATTTCCTGAGTTCAACGGCTCTCCCGATAGTGACTTTTGTAGTGACTTTGCAAAATAGTGACTGAATGAACAATCGCCAAGCATCTGTGATTTAGATGCTTGGCGATTTTTAAGGTGGTGTCACCAGGAAGACCTCTATAGTCTTATTATCGGATGGTGGTTACTGCTTGATGCTGAGGCTCAGCGGAGCGGAGCCGTAGGGGAAGCGCACGCTGAGCGTGCGGGTCTTCGCATCGTAGGTCCAGCCATACTGGCGGATGAGCCTGAGCGACGCCTCCTCCTGAAGCTCGGTGCCGTCAGAGAGAGTGACGCCCTTAGGACGGGCCACATCCATTATCTCGAATGTCAGCATCCTTACCTCGGGCATATCCTTGTAAGTGCCGCCGTTGGTGCGGATTGATATGTCGATTCCCTTAGCTGTCTTCAATCCGGTGAAGTATGTGAGCTGATATGCCTTGTCGGCTATCGACTCGGGCGACTTGCGGTCGTCGTCAAAGAGAACATATTCAGTCTCTTTGTTGGCCGGATAGTAACGCACGGTCAGAAGCGCGGGGTTATACTGGGTGACATTCTCAATAGGCTCCATGTAAAGGGGTATGAAGGAACCGGCACGTACAAACATGGGAAGCTCCTCCTTGGGAGTCTTAACGACAGCCTCCGTGCCACCCTTGTAGCGGAGCGCGGGATTGTTCCAGCTGATCCAGTCGCCGGCCGGGAAGAGAACCTTGCGCTCCTTTACACCGGCTTCCATTACGGGCGCCACAAGCACCTCGTCACCCCAGAGATACTCATCGGTGATATCGGCATACTTGGCATCCGGATTGTCGCCACGGAAATTGAGCGGACGGGCCAGCGGCCAACCCTTTGTGGCGTTCTCATAGGCCAAGGTGTAGTTGTAGGGGAGCCACTCATAACGCATCTTGATGAACTGCTTCACTATGGGCTCTATGGCCGGATAGTGGTAAGGTTCGGGCATGGTCTGTGCATGCGTGCGCATCGAAGGGGTGAAGGCGCCCATCTGCACCCAGCGCAGGTAAAGCTCCTCATCTGTGGGATGCTCGGGGTCAACCGCGAAACCACCCAGGTCTGAGCTCATGTAAGCCAGGCCGGAGAGACCGGAACTGAGCATAAGGTTTACCTGCGGCTGCAGGCCTCCCCATGAACGCGACACGTCAGTGGTCCAGGGGAATACGCTGTAACGCTGCAGACCGGCCGTTCCGCCACGCATCATCAGCAGCGGACGCATGTCGGGGAAGTCCTTGCGCAGCCCCTCGTAGATGAGACGCGACCATTCATTGCCATACACATTATGATACTGCGGAGCTGTCTCGCCGTTGGCATGCACGATGCTGCGCGGGTGTACCTCCGGTTCACCGAGGTCGCCCCACCATCCGGCCACCCCCTCTTCGGTGAGACCTTTGAGGCGGTTCCAGAGCCATTCACGTGTCTCCGGATTGCTTACGTCGATCATGCCAGCGTCACCAACCCAGGTGGTCACATCATGGGTGTTCCCTAACGAATCCTTGGCGAGCATTCCCTTGGATGAGAGGAAGTTGTAATTATCGATGGCACCCTTCTTGTTCACATAGGGCTGTGAAATCAGCACCGTGTTAACACCCTTCTCCTTGAGATCGGCGAGCATCTTCTTATGGTCGGGCCATTGTTTCGGATCCCACTCCAGACGACCCATGTCGCTCTCAACACCATACCAGTAAAGGTCGAGCACCATACCGTCGACAGGGTATCCGCGTGTCTTCAAAGAGTCGATGGCACCCTCAGCCTCTTTCTGGTTGTGATAGCCATACTTTGAGGTGATATAGCCGAGGCTCCAGAAGGGAGGGAGGTCCTGACGTCCGGTGAGACGGGTGTAACCCTCTGTCACACCGGCAAGGTTGCCGTTGCCGTTGATGAAATAGTAAGAGAGCGGTTTGGGGGTATCGGATGTGTAGGTGATTGTATCGCCCAACACTAATTTCGCCTCGTTATAGTCGTCGAAAAGCAGGCCGTAGCCAAGGTCGGAGGCTACATAAGGCACACTTATACCCATCTGTGATATACGCGGGTCGCCTGACGTATAACCGTAATTCTGACGGTTGAACATCGTCAGGGTGTCACCGTTGAGATTGAGCGCATGTCCCCTCTCGCCGGCACCGTAGAAACTCTCCTCGGCGTTACCCTCGAAGGTGATTCTCTTGACTTTGCCCGAGTTATCCACACCCTCTATCTCAGAGAGAATCAGGTCGCCCTGCGGGTTATGGAAGGTGACGGCACCCGTCTCACGGTCAATGCGCACCGTAGTGGTGGGTGAAGTGATATAAAAGGCGCTTGGGGTGGTTTTCGAGCTTATTGAATTGGCACTCTTGCTCCCTGCCTTCAATATGGCTGATTGCGAGGGGGTGTAAGTGAGTGCCGACCCTGCGGGGAGAGTGGTGACACGGAAAATATCCTGTGTCAGGGGGGTCACGCTTACAGTCCCTTTCGGGGTGACCACCTCAAAAGCTCCGTTCACCTCCTTGAGTTCCGACTGCGCGGCCAGGGCTATGGAGCCCAGGCCGGCAGCGGAAAATAAGGATAGCGCAAGTATCTTGCTAAATCTTTTCATACATGTAAGAATTTATCGGTTAGAGAGGAATGGCACGAGTTAAAGCTCGATGTCACCATTCTCGATAACATGCCAGGGGAGACCCGAGGCAGCCAACTTCTCCAGGAATGGATCCGGATCGAACTCCTCGACATTGTGTACACCCGGTTTAACCCACTTTCCGGTGAGGAACATATACGCGCCTACCATGGCCGGCACACCTGTGGTGTAGCTTACAGCCTGGGCACCGGTCTCCTTGTATGCCTCCTCGTGCGAGCAGTTGTTGTAGATGTAATAGGTCGATTCCTTACCCTCCTTGTCAAGACCCTTGATGCGGCAGCCGATAGAGGTCTCGCCGGTGTAGTTCTCTCCGAGCGAACCGGGATCGGGGAGCACAGCCTTGAGGAACTGGATAGGTATGATCTCACGACCCTCATACATAACGGGGTCGATGCGTGCCATGCCTATATCCTGAATCACGCGGAGATGAGTCAGGTATTCCTGACCGAAGGTCATCCAGAAACGTGCGCGGCGGATAGTCGGGAAGTTGATCACAAGGCTCTCGAGCTCCTCGTGGTAGAGCAGATATGACTCACGCTCGCCGATGTTGGGATAGTTGAGGGGACGGTGCACCTCAAGGTTCTCGGTCTCTACCCATTTCCCATCTTCCCAGTATTTACCCTTCTGGGTAATCTCACGGATATTGATCTCAGGGTTGAAGTTTGTGGCGAAAGCCTTGCCATGGTTTCCGGCGTTGCAGTCAACGATGTCGAGATACTGCATCTCCGAGAAATGATGCTTCGCGGCGTAAGCCACGAACACAGCCGACACACCCGGGTCGAATCCGCATCCGAGGATAGCTGTGAGACCGGCCTTCTCGAAACGCTCGCGGTATGCCCACTGCCAGCTGTATTCGAAATGCGCCTCATCCTCAGGCTCATAGTTGGCGGTGTCAAGATAGTTGACGCCACACTGCAGACAGGCCTCCATGATTGTGAGGTCCTGGTAAGGGAGAGCCACGTTGATGCAGATGTCGGGTTTATGACGGTTGAAGAGCTCGCAGAGTTCCTCCACTGAGTTTGCGTCAACCCGGTCGGTCTTGATGTTGGGAGCACCGATGCGCTCTGCAAGACGGTCACATTTCTCCTTTGTGCGCGACGCGATGACGATTTCAGAGAAAACGTCAGGATTCTGGGCGCACTTGGCGGCCACGACAGTTCCGACGCCTCCGGCGCCGATAATCACTACTTTTCCCATTTCTTTTTATATGATTTGTTATTTTTCTTACGTTTTTGAAATGTTTTGAATGTTCATCTGCGGAGTAGGTGCAAACCTACCCCTTTAGGCACAACAAAATAGAGTTGCTACCACACTGCAAATTTAAGCATTTTTTATTAAATTTGCACCCAAATATAAAACTAAATGGAGATATACGTCAATAATATAAATGAACTTCCCGCCGCGGCCACCCGCTTCATCGAGGCTATGGAGGGACGCACCCTTTTCGCTTTCGAGGGGGAGATGGGTGCCGGGAAGACCACTTTCATCTCGGAAGTGTGCCGCCAACTGGGTGTCACCGACGATTCGGGCAGCCCTACCTTCAGCATAGTCAACGAGTATCGCGCAGGTGACGGCTCTCCCATATATCATTTCGATTTCTACCGTCTTGACTCGCCCCAGGAGGCTCTCGATATGGGCGCCGACGAGTATTTCTATTCGGGTGCCCTCTGCCTTATGGAATGGCCTGACCGTCTGGGCGAACTGCTCCCTGAGGAGACTGTCACCGTAAGAATCGAGGAGCTCCCCGACGGAAGCCGTAAAATCTCTCTTTGATATGGAGATTCTCGGAATTGAGGAGACCGCCTCCACAAATTCATGGGTGACGGCCAACCGCGACCGGCTTCAGGCGCCGGTGCTCGTATATGCCCTCCGGCAGACGGCCGGACGTGGCCAGCGCGGCAATTCCTGGGAGGCGGAGCCGGGTCGGAATATCACCTGCTCCATACTGCTCACACCCACACATATACGCCCGGCGGAACAGTTCGCCATTTCGGAGGCGGTGGCTTTGGGGGTGGTGGATATGTTGGCCAGTTACAGCGTGGAGGCCAAAGTGAAGTGGCCCAACGATATATATGTGGCCGACCGTAAGATCTGCGGCATTCTCATAGAGCATTCGCTTATGCCCGACCATATCATGTACACTGTGGCCGGAATCGGGGTGAATATCAATCAGGAACGGTTTCTCAGCGACGCTCCCAACCCTGTGTCGCTGCTGCAGCTCACCGGCGTGGAGCATGACCTTACGGAGGCTGTCGCGACGTTGGCCCGGATGGTGGAGAGGCGTATGGCCACCACGCTCACGGAGGAGGGCCGCGCCACGCTGCATTCGGAATTCATGACCCGGATGTGGCGTGCCGACGGAGTGCCCCACCCTTTCCACGATAATCTTACCGGTGAGGATATCGAGGCCACGATAACCGCCGTGGCTCCGGACGGCCTGCTCACACTCACGCTTGCCGACGCTACAAACCGTCAATATGCTTTCAAACAAATAGAATTCAAATGAAAAAACTGTTGCAATACGGACTCCCTCTGGCCCTGACGGTGCTTCTGGTGGTCTATATGTTCAAGAAAGTGAATTTCTCACAGATGTGGGATCTCATCAATCATGGTGTCGACTACTGGTGGATACTCTGCGCGATGGGAATCAGCATCTTCTCGCATATCTTCCGTGCCGCCCGCTGGCGGCTCCAGCTCAATGCCTTGGGTATACGCCCGCCGTTCATGGCTATCTGCTGCTCAATTTTCGGCTGCTACGCCCTGAACCTCGTGTTTCCGCGCCTGGGGGAGGTGTGGCGATGCACGTATATCGCCTCCTCGCAGAAGGCTCCTTTCTCTTCTGTGTTGGGCTCTATGATAGGCGACCGCCTCTCTGACACTCTCATGGTGCTGTTTCTGCTGCTCCTCTGTCTCGTGGTGGCGGCTCCGGCTCTCGAATCTTTCCTCGACAAGTATCCCGTAGGACGTGACATGCTCGGCATGCTTGAGCAATGGTGGTTCTGGGTGGCTGTCGTAGGGGGCGTGGCTCTCTGCTGGCTTCTCCTTTATCTCTTCCGCAATTCAAAGGTGGTGGGTAAACTCAAGGAGATGGCTCTCAATATGTGGCAGGGTTTCGCGGTTGTGGCCACAATGCCTCACCGCTGGGCCTTCTTGGGCTATACACTCTGCATATGGGGCTGCTATTACTTCCAGCTCTACGTGGCATTCTATGCGTTCGACTTCACCCGCGAGCTTTGCACCGCTTCGGGCACATTCGGCGGTCTGATCCCCTGTCTCGTTGCTTTCGTGCTCAGTTCAATCAGTATGGCTATCCCCTCAAACGGCGGTCTCGGTCCGTGGAACCTCGCCATCATGTTCGGACTTGCAGTGTATGGCGTGACCGATGCCCAGGGCACAGCCTTCTCGATGCTGCAATGGAGCGGCCAGACAGTCATGCTGATCATATTGGGTATATATACGATGGTCTATACTTTCCGCACCAAAAACGCACTCCCTGCGCAGGCGGACTGACCACAAAACACCTTAATTTTCTATTAATCAAAACTTTCCACTATGTTGTTCGAACCTAAGGAGGACAATGAGAAGAATGATTTCTTCGATGGTCCGGATATCCCCGAGGAGGCTCCCGCGGAGGAGCCCAAGAAACCTTCATACCGTCCTGACGACCCCGCCTACTGGGATGAGGAGGAATCGGAATGGGAGCATCTCAAACCGCGCAGCAACGGACGCCTCTGGATGTGGCTCGGCATAACCTTTGTGGTGTGCGCGCTGCTGATCGGGATATGGCTCCGTTATTTCAGTCCGTATGTCGAGGATGCCACCCAATATGGCTACGTCGAGCATATAGAATACCGTGGCACGGTATTCCATACTTATGAGGGTGTACTCATACCATATAAGGAACTTATGGACACCACCCGCATCTACACACGAGATTTCATCTTCTCAGCCGAGAATGACAGTGTGGCCAAGGAACTCAAGCGAGCCATGCTCTCGGCGCGTCCCGTGAGGGTGGAATATCGGAAATACCACGCCACGTTGCCATGGCGCGGGTCAAGCAAGACAATCATCACAAGGGTCGACAGCGCCGACCCGGAAAAGATACTTCCCCCGGAATTCAGATAACTACACAGCCGACCACATGGTCGGCTGCGTAGTTTTAAGATATTTCTGTCAGGAGTGTGCCTGAGTCAGACACGACTCACGCCTTTACCAGATTATAAAGGTTGTCGAATGTATTTCTCAAGCCGTCAAGGCTATACTCATCAACCGAATATATTCCTGAATACTGGAAGCCCTTATGCACGGCGTCAAAGAGGATAGCGGTCTGACGCGGGTCGAGCCCCGGACGCAGTTCGCCTGAATCAAGGGCGTTCTGAATCACCTTTTCCCATGAGGCGAGTTCCTCACGATGGAAGGCATTCTCCTGCTCTCTGAATTCAGGGATAAACTGGAGCGCGCTGCGCTCGATGTTGAAGCGTGCGTTATTGAGATTTGCAATGCGGTAGGGGGCGAGCTGGGCACTCTCAGCCTTCACGCTGTCGACAAGCGCCTCGTAGAACCCCTTCAAAGTGGCATGTTTCTCTTTAGGCAACTTCCTTACGCTCCCTAACTGAAGCACAAATGTTTCAAGCACAGCTCTAAAGATGCCCTCCTTGTTTGTAAAGTAGTAGACCATCGATCCACGGCTAATACCCGATGCCTCCTCAAGAAGAGAATATGACACGTCGGGATACGAATAAGCTGCAAATAGCTTAAACGCAACCTCCAGGATCTTTCGTCTCGATTTGATACCTTTTTCCATTCTTTAATATTAGATGAGTGTAGAGTTTTTGGTTGTGGGGAGAGTGGAGAGAAGGAGCGGAGAGTGATGTGAGTCTGCTGAGTCTCTAATAATTTCGTGTACGACCACGGTCGTTCGGATCGAACGGGTTGCGTGTGGGGTCGAAGATCTCATCTTCATCCTCCTCTTCATCGTCGGTCTTGCTCTTCGACCGGCTGCGCTTGTCGTTCTCGGGCTTATTCTTCTTCAGCGTTTCCGGTTTCATCAGGTCGATGGCTGTGTCAAACACACTCCAGGTCTCTGATTTCTCCCAGTTTTTCTTCAGATTGATCACCTTGGGATAGTAGTAGACGTAATCGGGCTGACGGTCAAGGGCATAGTCGCCGGTGGTGTAGAGGCCGTCGCCGTCGAAGTCTTCATAGATCCGGGCGTAGTATTTTCCCGGAGCGAGATATTGGAACTTGGCCGTGCCGTTCACCACCGGCACCCTCTTTACAGGTGCGTCCGATGTGCTCACCAGCTCCATGAAAGCCGGCACGCTGTCGGTGAAATTGGTTATGGTGAATGTCAGGGCGCAATAGTCATCCTCACTCTTAGTCTTGAATTTATGCTCAAGCGGGGCTGTCACCAGTCCGTATATACCTGTGCCGGCCAGGGTATCGACCGTCAGGCGGTATTCGGTGGCATAATCCCAGGGGTATTCTATCTTAAGTTTTCTCGGACTCAAGGAGTCGGCCGGCACAGGACGCCATTCCTTGGGCACGGGTGTCCATACGGAGTCGACCATAGTCTCCAGATGGAAGGCAGCTGTGTCAAGGCTTGTGAGGGGGGTGTCAAACTCCATGAAGAGAGGGAGATACACCTCCTGTGCCGTTGAACCGGTAACTCTGAATCCCAACGAAGGTATTACGGGAGGCAAGGTATCGGCCTCCTCGCTTTTCCTCTTCTTCTCCTCCTTCTTACCCTTCTGGCGGGGCATATAGAAGCGGAGCGTGTCCGTCACGGCTGAAAGTCTCTGGGCTGTGTCGGTGCGCAGATATGTGGCGGCTATACGCAGACTGTCAATAGCCACTAAGCTCGGAGGGAGGAGCCAGTAGGTCAGAGTGTCGTTATGTGCCGAACGCTCCACCACGGCCCAGTCCTTGTAGCCCGGTCGGTCAACGATATCGAGCGTCGGGAGAGTGTCGGAGGGTGCGTTGAATATGAAACTGAGACGCGTGGAGTCGACACGCTCATACTTTGTAAGGAATTGCGATTTATATCCGCTCTCGAACGAGCGCAGAAGCACATCGTTGGGGAGGAAACGTGTGCGCTGGCGCGTCACGACTGTATCCACAGCCCCTGTGAGGAGGTTGAAGATTGTGTCGGTGGCCTCCACCCTCTCGGCTGAAGGGGAGAGTAGCATGTCGTAGAAAGCCATAGCCTCCTCAGGGTTAGCCCTGTGATAGTCGTTGTCGACATCGTTGACGGCGAATATGCGGTATTCTCCCGGAGCGAGTCCGGCTATCGTGAAGCGTCCGCGGTCGTCGGTCTTGGCAAGGCGTTCAAACGGCAGAGTGGTGAGTGCCGTGTCAGAGAGATTTGAGTATACCCCCACGAGCATACCCTGCTGCGGCTCGAGCGCGTCGGCCGAGAGCACCATCCCCGAGATGGCGAGAGTGTCGATTTCCGGCCCTGTGGAGAAGGTATAGGAGAATCCCTGCAGTTTGTTGGCCTCGTTGTTATCCTCTATGGCATTCGAGAAATCGATTGTATAGGTGGTGTTGGGGAGAAGTGTGTCGGTGAACTGCACGCTTACGCGTCGGCCCAGCGAGGAGACACGGGGAGTCGACTTTGATGGGGGCGACACCACCACTTTTGAGAATGCGTCTTTAACGTTGACCAGCTCATCGAATTCGATATCGATGCGGTTGCGGCTCACATTTACAGAGTTCGGTGCCGGATTTGCGCGGACAAACCTGGGAGGGTCCTCGTCGCGCGGGCCACCGGAGGGGTTGCCGATTGAGGCGCACGACGCCAGTATCGCCACAATCAGCAGCGACAGAGGGAGAAGTTCAAGTGAGGCAACCTTTTTCATCTTAACTCGCCTAATTATACATATATAGCGGCCTCTGCGGGACTGCAAGCGCACAACGGACAATCCCGGAAGCAGTGTGGCCAATTCACAATACGACTTCAAAAGTAGTAATTATTTTTGACATGGGGCACCTATTTCCTCCAAAAGATTAAAAAAACCGCATTATTCTCTTATAGACGTGGGGGCGGCAGCGCTAAAAAGACTCCCCATCGGGGTGAAATAAAGGGTGATTTGGGATAAAAAAAGGTAAAAAGTGCATTTTTAGGAGATTGGGTTGGGTTTAGGTCAAAAATTTAAGCTATATTTGCAAGCTGAATTAATAAGCAAAATATTAAATCAAACAACAATAACATCAAAGACAATGCAGAACAAAGGGTTTATCAGCACCATTGCCGTTCTATTGATCCTCATCTGCGGCTTTTACATCTCCTTCTCATTCGTGACTTCCCACTATGAGAAGAAGGCGCAGGAATTCGCCGCCATGATGTCCGGGACAACTGACGTAACCAATGATGCCTACAAACAGAATCTGAAGCAATTCAACGACTCTATCGACAAGGAAAAAGTTTATCTGGGCTACACCTACAACCAGGTGCGCAAGCTCGAGATCGGTATGGGTCTTGACCTCAAGGGTGGTATGAACGTGGTATTGGAGATTTCAGTGCCCGACATCCTCCGTCAGTACGCATCGGGCGACAGCCAGCTGCGCGAAATCAACGAAGCCATCGCCAAGACTCAGGCAGCGGGCGTGAAGGGTAGCGACAAGAATTTCATCAGCAAGTTCGCATCGTTCATCCAGCCGGGTGCCATGGCCGGACTCTTTACCCGCGAGGGTGAGTTCCTTGGCAAGATCAAGAGCAACTCAAGCAACGCTGACGTGACAGCGGCTCTCGAGAAGCAGGTCGACAGCCAGGTTGACGCGGCTTTCAACATCTTCCGCACCCGTATCGACCAGTTTGGTGTGGTTGCGCCCAACATCCAGAAACTCCAGGACAAGAGCGGCCAGATTCTGCTTGAGCTCCCGGGCGTGAAGGAGCCTGAGCGCGTCACTGACCTCCTCAAGTCTTCAGCCAACCTCGAGTTCTTCGAAGTTTACAACTATAATGAGATTGCCAACGACCTCAACAGCTTCGCCATGGCATGGGCTCAGCAGGACACTGTAAACCATACCAACCTCATCGAGCTTCTCGGCGGTCCGCAGCGTTCCGGCTCGCCGGTTATCGGTCTTGTCACTCCGGCCAACCGCGCACTGGTTGACAGCATTCTCTCTTCTCCGCTCGCCAAGCAGAAACTCCCCTCCGACTTCTCGGCTGTATGGGAGGTCAAGGCTGTCGATTACCCTGTATTCGACGCCCAGGGCAACGTGATGAAGAAGGCTAACGGCGAGGACCGCACCACCCCCTACTGGCAGCTTATCGCCCTCAAGGGTGACGCAGCTCTCCAGGGTGACGCTGTAACTTCAGCCACAAGCGAGTTCGACAACATGCGCGGCAACACCGTGAGCATGCGTATGAACGATTCAGGCGCACAGGCATGGGCTACCCTTACCCGCAACAATATCGGCCGCCCCATCGCCATCGTGCTTGACAATAACGTCTACTCTTATCCTAACGTCAACAATGAGATTACCGGCGGTTCTTCTGAGATTACCGGCAACTTCACACCTGAGGAGGCCAATGACCTTGCCAACGTGCTGAAGTCGGGTAAGATGAGCGCGAAGGTTGACGTAGTGAGCACCAACGTGATCGGCCCGAGCCTCGGTGCCGAGGCCGTTCAGCAGGGCTTCCTCTCGTTTATCGTGGCCATCGCCCTTCTGATGGTGTTCATGATTCTTATCTATGGTGTGGTTCCGGGTCTGGTGGCCAATGTGGGTCTTATCCTCAACCTCTACTTCACCTTAGGTATCCTCGCCTCGTTCCAGGCAATGCTTACCCTGTCGGGTATCGCGGGTATCGTGCTCGCGCTCGGTATGGCTGTCGACGCCAACGTGCTTATCTTCGAGCGCACCAAGGAGGAGCTCCGCCTCGGCAAGAAACTCCGTCAGGCCATCTCCGAGGGTTACAGCAACGCTTTCTCAGCGATCTTCGACTCTAACCTTACTTCGGTTATCACAGGTGTGATTCTCCTTCTCTTCGGTTCAGGCCCCATCAAGGGCTTCGCCACTACCCTTATCATCGGTCTGGTCTGCTCATTCTTCACTGCAGTGTTCCTGACCCGTATCGCGTTCGACCTCATCACAAAGAACGGCCGTTGCGCCAACATGACTTTCGACACCAATATCAGCCGCAACTTCCTCTCACACACCAAGATTAACTTCCTTGGCCAGTGGAAGGGTGCCGCAGCCGTATGGTTGTTCCTTATTGTCGTGTCAATCGCATCGCTCGTGTTCCGTGGCATGAACCAGGGTATCGACTTCTCTGGTGGCCGCAACTACGTGGTTCAGTTCGACAAGGATGTTGATCCCTCAGCCATCCAGCAGCGTCTTCTCGACAACCTCCAGGCTGCCGCCAATGACAAGACTGTCAGCGTGGGTGTAATCACCATCGACAACCCCTCGAAGGTGCGCATCTCAACCAACTATAAGATTGACGCCGAGGATGCCAACATCGACAATGAGATGACCGGCATTCTCTATGAGAACCTCAAGCCTGAGCTTACTGCAGCCGATGGCTCCGTTATGGATCAGGAGGCGTTCACCATCGCCGACGAGAGCCGTGGTATCATCTCGATCCAGAAAGTGGGTCCGTCAGTGGCCGACGACATGAAGCGCGACGCTTACTGGGCTGTGGGTATCGCAGTGGTCTGCATGTTCCTCTACATCCTGCTCCGCTTCCGCAACATCGCCTTCTCTGTGGGCGCTGTCTGCGCTGTGGCTCTGACCGCCTTCCTCATCATCGGCTTCTACTCAATCTGCTGGGGCTTCCTCCCCTTCTCTATGGAGATTGACCAGTCGTTCATCGCCGCCGTGCTCACCATCATCGGTTATCAGATCAACGATACCGTGGTTGTGTTTGACCGTGTGCGCGAGATGATGAAGCTCTATCCTAAGGAGGACCGTTACATCACCTTCAACAAGTCGCTCAACACCACACTGACCCGTACGATCATGACATCGTTCTCGACTCTGCTGGTGCTCTGCTGCATCTTCTTCCTCGGTGGTGACACAATCCGCAGCTTCACATTCGCCATGATCTTCGGTGTTATCGTAGGTACATTCTGCTCGCTCTACTGCGCCGCTCCTATCGCCTACAATATCATCAAGGCCACTACCAAGAAGCAGACTCCCGACAATGGCAAACCTGCCCTCCAGGGCAACCGCCGTTTCCAGTGATAATATGTGATGACCGTGGCTATTGAGTGCCACCCATCATTATAATCATAAAAAATTACTGCAATTTCAATCTTCAGGGATTGAGGTTGCAGTATTTTTTTGTATCTTTACATCATGAATATGATTTTTAGCAAGCGTTTTGTGGCTTTGCTGCTTGTGATGATGGGCTTTGCAGCAGTCAGGGCAGCCGTAATAGCCGACTATGAATATCAGGACCGTACAGACCTCACCCGGATGGTGGTGCCGGAGGGAGTGACACGCATAGGGGAATACGCATTCCTTGGGTGCAGCAATCTTGAGGAGATTACCCTACCCTCCACCCTGCGTGAGATTGGCGAGGGGGCATTCCGTGAGTGCACCTCTCTCAGGTCGCTTACGATACCCTCAGGTGTAAAGGCTATTCCGAAATATATGTGTGCATGGGATTCCGCTCTTGAGAGTGTGACACTTCCCGACGGACTGAAAGATATAGGGAGCCATGCCTTCGCCTATTGCGGCGCGCTGAGCGGCATCACTATCCCTTCGGGGGTTGACCATATAGGCTCCAATGTGTTCAGCTTCTGCGGCAGCCTGCAGGAGATGACAGTGCCCGTGAGTGTCAGGGAACTGGAATCATATGTATTTGCCGAATGCGGTGCGTTGCGACGTGTTGTGCTCCCTGCCAATGAGAAGATGTTGGGTGAGTACCTCTTCACCGGTTGCCATAACCTGCGCGAGATAGTATGCATGAGTGCCGTGCCCCCCACATTTGATTGCGACAGTCCCCTCTTCGATCCGTCGGAGACTGATCTGCGCGACAGCGTCACAATCACCATCCCCGGGCGGTCTGTGAGCCGCTACTCGCAGGCTCCCGTCTGGAAAGAATTGAGGATTAGAGAGGATTAGCGGTTCTCTGCAAGGACGCTGTCGGCATGATTGAAAGCGTTGGGGGTGATATCAAGCATCAGTATATACGTGCCGGCATCATTCAGAGGCTCATCGGTAAGCATCATGCTGATATGGTTTGAGCCATAGCTGCCGATAGCCTGGAAGAGACCCTCCGAGAGGTCGGGCACACCCACCATCATGGCAAAATCGTTAAGTTCCTGAAGGAGCGAACCGCAGAACACACACTGCTCACGGTCGGCCTTGGCCCTTGTGGATGGAGTGTAAGGGAACTGGAAGAAATAGCAGTAGCCTGTGAGGAGACCCTCGGCGTCATACTCCGCCACCGCCGACACCTTCGGCATCATACCCGAATAACTGATGAGATAACCGTCGTCCGACTCCACCCATAGGGTATTGCACCCCGGAGAGGCCGTAGCATCAACGGATGCAAACGGATTCTTCTCAGACGAAGGATTGATTCTGAGAGCCTTCTTGGCGGCCTTCTTAGTCTGTTTCTGTGTATACGAGGGGTCGAGCACGCCATAAACCTTGGTGACGAGGTCAAGAGCCGTCACCGTAACAGGAGAGGCATCCTCCGGAGATGCGGCGGATGTATTAAAAGCTAAGGCGAGGAGAGCCATAAGGGAGAGTAAAGTTGCTTTCATAGTGGTGAGTATTTTTCAGTATAACCACGCTTACACACAATAAGTTCACAAAAGAACGCCTGTAATAATGCAATAAGCCGGCCATGTCACCTTCTGCGACATGGCCGGCCCTGTGTTATGCTGTAAATGAGTGTGCCCCTGTGCGGCGCCAGCCTTTACTCCGGCAGCCGTGTAAACAGCCATACCGGCTATCTACTACTCAGAGATTACTGAAATCTGACCGTTCTCAACAACTACCTTCGAAGCCTTCAGACCAGTGGCGTTAATCTCTGTGAAATAAGAATTGTCTAAAAGAAAACATCCAGTACTATATATTGGATAGCCATAGTTTCCGTCGATATACGGATGTCTAAAATACCCGTACAGGGCATCAAATTCAGTATGAAGTTCAGCGTTTTGGTCAATGCCTGAATTGGCAAGGAGAACGATATGTGTATTTTTCAAGTTCTGTTTTTCAGATCCAATCATAGATGGTTGAGATATAATGGCCTTGACTTCAGGATACGTCAAATCGCTGCCAATAACAAAATATGCCGTGGATCCATAAGTAATGCTCCTGACATACACCAATCCCTTTTCGGATGGTATCTCATTTACAAAAATACCCTTTTCCGGCACATCCATCGTGACAGTAAAACCTTTGAATATAATTTCTCCGATAGTCCAACTCTTGATTTTATCAAGATCCATCTTTTGCTTTACTATATCATCGACGGTCTTAGCAAAAGATGGGTTCTCCGGAAAATATTTTGATAAGACTGTCAAGATTATTCATTTTGACACATCTATATAAATTCAGTTGGGGTGCAGAGTTCGATTTATATTCCTCCGACCTTAGCATACTCTTCAGAAACCGGCTATAATTTACTCCGGAAGGGTTCTCTATAGTCGAAATAAATGGGTCACTGAAGGTTGTATATACAACAATCGGATTTTTCTTACCGGAAACCTCTTTATCAAACGTGCTTGCAAAGGCTTCTTCTGGGAAAACCGCTGCCGGATATATGTTTGGAGGATTGCCGTTGCAATTCCAATTCTGGATACCAAGGTATTTGGAACCAATGAAAAGCTCGTTTGTCGATACCTGATTGCAAACAATCGTATCCCATGCTAAGGCACATGTTTTATCAGAATCCGGATTGGGATTATTTCCCGGTGTTGGCTCATCGTTATTGCATCCAACAATCAGGAAACCGACAATGATATAAGTCACTGCTGTCAAGATCTTGCTAATTTTTCTCATGCAATTCATATCATGTTATAATGTACTAAAAATGAGGAATTGTATATCCAAGACAAATATTCGGTAAAGCAACCACACCCTCAATAGGTGAACATTTCAGGTCTCCAATAAGTAAGGATAATCCAACTTTCATGAAGAATCCGGATTTACGTTGAAGTCGGTATCCGATATTGATTGTACCAATAATGTTAGGTCGGAAAACTTTTTTACGGGTTGAGTACCTTTCAAAATCCAATACGCCATCTTCTTCTGAAGGAAAGAAGATAGTTTTATAATGCCGCTCGTCTCTATTGACCAGATATGCTGTCATGCCAAAGCCTATTTCAAATTTGCTGGCACGTTTACCCAAAATTGCATTGACCTCGAAAGGAATACTTATTCCCCGGCTTTCCGCATCATAGCTGGCATAACATCCATCCAACCCGTCATCTGTACTCCAAGAAATGTCAGTAAAAGCCACCCCCAATGAATAGCCAAGTATTCCACCAGCCTTAAAACGGCTGTCAAGCCCCACTCCAATGCCTGTTGATGTGCCTAAAAATTGACCGTATAGATTATAGCCATGGTCTGTCTGTCCGAAGACAGATTCAACCATGACTAAAAGAAAGGCGAATAAGATAATTCCTCTTTTCATTATTCTACTTATGGTTTGCGCGTAATATCAATAGTTGTTGTATTAGAGTCCTTACCCTCAGTTCCGTCGATTTGAAGGATTGTTTTCGTTTCTTTGAAACCATCGGGCATTTTGTCAATAATTATCTTGACAACTCCCGGCTCTGTAACTTTTGCCCAAAAATGGCAATCTGTATCGACATATTCTCCGTTGCCATTCTTGCCACCAATCAGGTGAAGTGATTTGTAATTGGTACATTTTAGAGTTACTTCGCCACCTTCTCCATCAGAAGTAATCTGAATTTGGTGGTAGAAACTGGGGTCGAAGGCGGCCTTAACACTCTCTGCCGGGGTAGCCGTAACTTCCCACAGCATTTTTGCTGGTTCGTCCTCGCTACATGATGCGAAAGCGAGTGTCGCTATTATAGCGACGATTAGAAATTTAATTCTGCTCATTTTGATGTGTTATAGTGTTTTTGATAAATTCTGTAAAATCAATAGTGCAGACAGTGTGAGATTGGGCTACAACCACACCCGCGCCGGAAGAAACGAGCGCCGCGTATAACCTGCGCCAAAGCGAACCCGGTTATTCCAGTTCATTCCTTTACTGACATGTGGGTTTCAAGAATGTCGTTGATCGTGGCTACAAGGTCAACCGCGTTACCTTCGTAGTGCAGTGAAAGATTATATTCACCAGCATTATCAGGGACATTGACAACCTCGACGCCATATACCTCTTTAATTTTGGAAATGACAGTAGGAAGAGGCGTGTTTTCAAAATCAATGACTTTGACAGCCTCCAGCGATGCAGCAGGTTTGACTAATCCATTGACAGTCTTATCAGTCGTGTCTTTCAATTCGTACTGATGATATATGATAGCCGCTGTCGCCGACAGGACTACAACCGAGGCAACGGCTGCCGCTATTTTGAGACCACTCCATTTTAAGGCTGGTTTTATATTCAACCGTTTCCAACCCTTGTCAACGGAGAACTTCCCTTTGCGGTAACGCTTTGCTATGTATGTTATTTCTTCATTCATAATGGTTGTTCAAAAAGTGTCCCGGGATTTGTCCCCGTTCACTTATATGACGCAACCACTATCCTCAGGTCCTATCCGGAATAAAAATTTTTATAAAAAAGGCAGAAAGAATGGCTTGTGCCCGGTTGATAACGACTCTCTGAGACGGGCAAACGCTTTTGTCATCTGGTTCTTTACTGTCTTTATAGAGATATTCATTTCCTCGGCAATTTCCGCATTGGTCAGTCCATCACGCTTGCTCATCAAGAATATTTCACGGCATTTCTCCGGAAGTTCATCAATCGCCTTCCATATCCTTGCATCATGGAAAGAGGTGTCTATCACCTCCTCGCATACTTCCGGGATTGTATCAATGTTTTCAAATTCCTTTTTCCCTCGAAGGAAGCTCACACATTCATTTCTTACACATCGGTAGATATATGAGTTGAAATGTTCAATCTCTGCACCCGACGTGATGGCTTGCCAAGCCTTCATGAAAGTATCCTCCACGATGTCCTCTGCATCGTCGGCATTGTCAACGATACGGAGGGCGTACATACCTAATGGTAAATACAGTCGTCTGAAATATGTCTCAAATTCTCTGATTGTCATAGTCCTATTCACAGCAGGTTAGAGTCTTCTATTAAATAAAGACGCAGTATCTGTTCAAAGGTCCTATTTATGATAGCCGGTTTTATCATAAAGGAGGAGTTCATAATTGGTTTGACGGGATGATTTAGCAAAAATCAAGATTGTTTTAGCGGCTTCCTTGTCATCCCCACTGTCAATGAGATTGGGAAGTTCCTATGTTTCCAATTACAAGAGAGCATATCGCCGGCAATATTATATGTCTGATTATTCTCATTTTAATTTATTGATAGGTTGTTAGAACGTTATTTTAATGCCACCTGATATTGTGCGCAGTGCTGCGTAGTAACCGGCATGACTCTGCACATAGCTCTGACGCGGATCCATGCCTTTTCTTTTGCTCCACAGCGCCACGTTATCTGCAGCTCCGTAGATTCTGATTGCCGCGAGGCCTATTCTTGAGGTCAAGCTCAACACCGCTGTTGCGCATCGAGCCTATGTTCATTGGTATTGAGGAATATCCTGACGATAAGCCGGTCGGTTTGAAGAACAGCATGTCATCGGTCTGTCGCATGAAGTATTCAAGAGCTGGCCGCTCGCACTCTGAATCTGCACACCCACCACTGTACCCGACAACGCTTTTGTGACATCTGTCACAAGACGGTCTTCAAGCTGTGCCGCATTCACCACTGATGCTGAACCTGTGTAAGCACCTTTGGTGGAAGTGCCATAAGCTACGACAATGACCTCATCAAGAGCGTGATCAATACTTTTCATCCTGATAAGCATCTTTTCACCAAATTTAGCATCGAGAGTCTCTGTTTTCATCCCCACATACGACACCTTGATTTGAGAGACTGAGGTGTTGAGGTCAAGTGAGAAGTTACCATCCAGATCGGTAACTGTCCCTGTACCACCTCCGATTGGCATGATGGATACCCCTATCAGTGGTTCATCATTGGCAGTATCCACCCCTTGCCCATAGACATGTCTTGACTGAGCTTGGCCTACCAGCACGGCGACACAAAGCAAAAGAACTAATATAATTCTTTTCATGTTCAATTTGAAATGTTAAAAAAGTTAAGCGTTTTTTACGATTGCTATGTATTTTAATTGATAATGTTCACTTTTTGAGGTTACATTTATGAAGCAACTGAATCAAGTGACCTACCCCACAGGTCACTTAGACACTGCAAAATTATATAAAATATCAATACATAGCAACTTTTAAAAGCAATAATTCGGTTATATTCTATTTCTAAATAACAATTTGCTCTAAAACATCATTTTGACATCCGTCTATATACTTGACCATAAGGTGTATAACAGTCATTAAATTATTTCGCTTGGCAAATAAAAAATTTATGCAAGCATTTTCTTGCTTACATAACAGAGATTAGCTTTAATTACTGCCATTTGTAAAGTATAATTTCAGTATTTGTCTAATTAACATTCAAATACATATCTTAACTTTTATTCAAGTAATTTAAATACACGCTTACACACAATAAGTTCACAAAAGAACGCCTGTAATAATGCAATAAGCCGGCCATGTCACCTTCTGCGACATGGCCGGCCTTGTGTTATGCTGTAAATGAGTGTGATTATCTCTTCACGATAATCTTGAACGATTCGCGCTCACCGTCGGCGTAAGCCACAGTCACGAGATAGAGACCGTCGGCAATGCCGTCGAGATTCAGAGCGGCACCCTGTGCGGCGGCAGCCTTGACTCCGGCAGCCGTGTAAGCGGCCACACCGGATATCTCCTTCTCAGAGATCACTGCAATCTGACCGTTCTCAACAACTACCTTCGAAGCCTTCAGACCGGTGGCGTTGATACCTGTGAAGATACCGTTTGAAAGATATACGGGGAGAGATATCACGGGACGCAATGCGTCATTGGTGGCGATTTTCACAGTAGCCTCATAGAAGCCTGTCTCAAGCTTTCCGCTATCTACACTAACCCCGATCTTCTCCTTGCCTCCGGCAGCCACTTCCACAGCGCCTTTGTCGAGCACTATCCAGCTGAGAGCCGCGCTGTTCTCGCCAGTCACGTTGCCACGGATACAGAAGTTATGGTCAATTCCAAGGTCTTTCATCGACCACCATTTGTTGCCGCCCACGTTGCAGAGGTCGCCGTAGCCACCCACCGCAGGGATACCGTCGATACCTACATAGTAGCCTGTCTCCGCCATATCCTGGAGTTCCACACCAAACCAGAGGTCGTCACCGCTGATTGTCACCGGCTCATTGAGGATGATACGGTTCCAGCTGTCTGCCACAGGCTCGAACTCCTGCGAGGCGATCTCCTCACCGGCCACTCCGTATGAGCCCTGGCCATATACCTTGACAGTAGCCTTGGCAGGCACCTGATTGATATATATATCGAGGCTTGAGAGCTGCATACCTTTGATTGACTGCATCACGTCAGCAGGATAGTAATGCGCGAAGACTGCCTTGTCATAATTGCCGAGAGCTACCGAACTTTCAAAACCGCCGTCGTAGCGGAGCACCTGCTTGATAGTCTCGTCAACAACGGGTTCCGACGCCTTGGCTATTGCACGTGCGGCTGCCTTGGGACGTGAGGTAAACTCGCGGGCGGGAGCCATGTCGCGGGGTGTCGCTATCGTGGGAAGACCATATTCTACAGTCATGGCCGCAGTAAGCGTCTCATTCCCTTCGTTGATAAGTTCGAAAGGCACTGTAAGGCTCTCTCCATTGGTAAGGGTGGCAGATAGCTCCGACAGATTCACTGCAGCGGCCGCGCTATTCTCAGCACGTGTCACCATAATGCCGTAATCTTCGGTCTCTCCGAAGTAGTAAGTGCCGGAAGGAGCAGGCACATCACCGTAAGCGTTGAATACAAGGCGCATACGTTTCAGACCCGGTGTCACCGACAGACCCTCGGGGATACGTACATCAAGAGCGTTCTTGTAGATATAGCCTATCTCCTCACCCTCGCCGTTGAAATATCCGTCGCAGTTCCAGTCAATCCATACACCCACATAGTTCTGGTCGTTGGGTGTTACCTCAAGAGTGAGCACCTCTCCGGGGCGCAGCTCTGTAATCTGTGAATCAGTGTAATCTGTATAGAGCGATGGTCCGCTGGCATTGTCGATTGTGCCTATCTTCACATGTGTTATGCCAAGCTCCTCATCCTCATACTCGGCTGAGGACTCCACAACCTCACCTTCGGCATTGGTGTAAGTGGTGCGACTTATGAGCGCGCGGCTTATATTCTCGTCGCCCGGAGTGGCATTGCGCACCTCCACCAGGTGGCGTCCCGGCTCCGAGAGGTCAAGACGGTTAAGGAAGGTGTAGGTATAGCTACCCTCGGAGGGTATGGCCATGCTTACATCCTCAGTTGCAATCAGTTGACCATCGAGCCAGAGCTCAAGCGCGGCATCCCTGATCTCGTCTGCGCCTACATTTATGAGTTTCACCGACACTTTCTCATGGGTGCCGTTGGCAGTGACTACCGGTGTGGAGAATGAGTCGACACGCAACGCCTTCTTTGCAGCCATCTCGCCTGTGCCCATGAAACTGAAGATACAGGGCATATTGGCATATTGACGGCCGTAAGGACCAAGGTCAATGTAGGCGTAATCCATCGAGGTGTCGGCGGTGAAGAGGCTGAACCAGCATGTCGGGCTGTCACCAAGGTCGGCCGCACTGAACGACATGAAACCCAATTCCAGCTTTATCTCCTCGCCCAACTCGGCAACGAACTCATAGAGAGGTGAATCCGCACCATACATCACTCCGATATAGCGTCCTTTGATATCGAAATTATTCTTATAAATGCACTCACCGGGCTCGCCGTTGGCATCCTCGCGGTAGAAACCTACCTCGAAGGTAACAGGCTCGGCCATGGAATAATCCTCCTGGATGTCACCACGGCTGTCGCATGCCAGCCAGTTGTAGCTCTCCTCATCAAAATAGTTGAAGAGGCCGATCACACGCACGGCGTTAACACTCTTTGTGTTGCCATGAAAAGCCTGGAAGAAATTGGTTGACATACCCGGACGTCCCTGGTCGGAGCTCTGGAAGCCGCTGAAGCCCACCTCATCATTGATGTATGGACCGTCGAGCACAGTATTCTCAGGACAGGCGAATAAATCGTCAACCGTGACTTTCTGCGGAGCTTTATGCATACCGTCTCTCATGACCTTGGCCGAGGTTGCCGGGTTAACGGCACCGGCATACTGACGAGGGGTGGCAGCCGTGCCCTGAAGACCCAGGGAGGCAACCAACGCGATGGCGAGATAAATCTGTTTCATCTGCATTTCGGTTTTATAAGTTCAACTTTGTCATCCGTCTGCCGAGGGGAGCCGGACAACTTATCCATGTCGCAAATTTATGCGCTATTTCTTGATTTATAAAATTTTTGGCAGCCAGATTCATGAATCTGACAACAAATACACCCTATTCAACCCCGTTGTCACCTGTCTCCCGCTTCCCCTCCTTCGACATCTTTCTGAAAACCGTAGGGGAAAGCCCCGTGACTTTGCGGAAAACACTCGTGAACGACGACTGCGACTTGAACCCTACGCTCTCGCCTATAGCCGCCACAGTGTAGAGCGAGTATCCCTCATCAAGCAGACGACGGCAAGCCAACTTGACTCGGTAATCATTGACATAGCTGCTGAAATTCTTGCGGAAGGCCTCGTTGATGGCCTGCGACACATATTTCGAATTCGATTCAAGACGAGTGGCCAAAGTGTCGAGCGAGAAATCAGGACTCGTATATACCTCCTCCTCCATCATACGCTCAATCTCGCGAGCCAGCGTCTCCATCTTATCCTGGTCGAGATTGCTCGTGCTGTATTTCTTCTCTATTCTCTCTTTCAGTTTCTCCTCCTCAGCCACAGCGTTGCGGTTGAGTTCATACAGACTCCGGTAGCTCTCCTGAAGTTTACGCTTCTGACGCCATATCACCAACAGGAGCACTCCGAGCAGAGCCGCCCCTATCACGATGGCGCCTATGATGAGCCACTGTTTCCGTATGATCGACTCCTTCAAACGATGCTCACGATGCAGCGTGTCAATCTCACGAGCCACTTTGTTCGACTCATACTGCAACTGGGAGCTCTTCACAGCGTCAAACTCCCGTTCGTTGGTGATGGAGTCATGCAGGTCGAGATAACGGTAGCGATAGTCATGCGCTCTTGCAGGGTCATTCACACTCCGGTAATAGTCAGAGAGGTCAGACAAAAGATTGGGGAACATCCTCAGGAGCCCCTTCTCCTCCGCCTCACGTTCGCACTGTTTCATGTAATGGAAAGCCCTCCCCTTGTCACCGGCCTGAAGATACGTATCATAGAGATGCTGCCAAGCCGAACATAGATAGCGGGGATGCAGATTTGTGGCAGCGGCTAAATCGGCCGACTTTTCCAACAGTCTCACCGCCTCCGGATAATTCTCCTCACTCTTCAGCACCAGGCCCTCGACAAACATATACAGGAACCGCTGGGTATCGTTGACAGAATCGAGTCTCTGCCGTATGGCGCGGCAACGGTCGAGGAACGCTCTGGCCTCGTCGGGACGTTTGATATAGGTCTGGAAGCCTGTGACATTGAAAAGAATCCTCAGTTCCTCGGACGGAGGGGTAGAGTCATCGCACTCACGGAGAGCCGCCAGGTAATAATTGATGCCCTGTTCATAATCATTGATACTGCTGTATACATTGCCGATATCCTTATAAAACTCATATGCGAGCGGTTTACCGGGAAGCGACTCGCTCAATTGCAGCCCCTGGGTGTAATAATCAAGAGCGGCGGCATAGTTACACTTACGCATAAGCGCGTCACCGGCTCCGGCGAAAGCCTTTAGCCGTATATCATCGATACCCGGGTAGCCACCCTCATAGGAGCAGAGGGTCATATAAAGCGAGAGTGGCCTGTCATTCTCTCCAAGCCGGTAGATACTATCCGCGAAAGCAATAATCTCAGCCGGGTTCCACTCGCCGAACTGCCTCAGCAAAGCGGACGTACCCGACTCCACCCGCTCAGCACTTACAACACCCCGCACCCCCGCAACAGCCCGGGAACCCTCCCCCGCAGCAGGAACAGCCCGAGCAGCCTCCCCCGAAGTCGGGACAGGATAAACCGGCAAAGAGAGGCAGCCGACAGCCATCAGAGCCATGATCAAACGGACAATCACCAATCGCATAAGCTAAATTCGACCCGGATAGAGTTTCAATGAATCCCGGGTAGAGTTTCAATGAATAAAGATAATAAGTGTTTGCGATTGCAAATGTAATAAAAATCCAACAAACCAATAACATCCCGCAGAAATAATTTCGTCAAAAATACCAATCCGAGTCTCCGCACACTATGACGGCACCAGTGTTTAGTGGAGACAACTGTAGTATTTAGTGGAGGAGGGTTACTATTGACAGATAATTCCTATTGGGATCTGCCCACTTATACGCTACACATCCTGTCCATCTTTTTCACTTCAAATTTAATTGGTAAATTGGCATGAACAGCTGATGAGAGACGAAATGCACCTACTATCGTTCTTGCCGAGTTTCAGAGTTACGCATTCAAGGATGACGTGCTGCATCGCGGTTTGTCGGGTGCCAGTCTCACTCCCCACAATCAAACCACCCATAGCAAATCATACAAACCAATACCACCGGCTGAAATATTTTCATCAGAAACATCTTCTACCGTTTTTTCCTATCTTGCAATATATCATATTCATTTTCTATAATATTATCATACCATTTACTTCACATATTTTAGTTAATTTAACATCTATCCATTAATATTTCAAATTTTTTAATTATAAATTTTCAAATTTAAAATATCTGCCATATATTTGCATATCGGTTCCAAGAGGGAATCGTCCCTTATTATTAACCTAATTTTTTCGCCATGAAAAGATTTTACCTTACACCTGTCGCCATGGGGGTCAGCCTCATCCTCAGTGCCGCAGTTCCCGACAACACCAACGTCTCCACACAAGTCATCGGAAATGCCCCCGTCATCTTCATTGACGATAGGGGACAATCTCTCTTTCCAGAACTAAACCAGACACGCCAAGGTCTTAACCTCTTCCGTGATGTAAAGACAACATCACTCCAGTCTTACAACCACCTGCCGACAAGAGGTGAGACTGAGCCTATCACAATCACCATCAAAATCAACGATTATGAACCCAATGTTCAAGGTGATTTCTCCCTCATCTACGCGCTTCCGGATCCTGAGGTATCAGACACTCGTCCCTGGGGCATGATGGTAGGTGAATCACAGGCCAGTATCGACAACATCATCCCCGGAGTAGCATATGATCTGTTCCTCTGTGCTTCCGGGGTGAATGTCTCTCATGTAATTATCCGTGAGGGTGTCGTATTCGACGAAGAGAACAACTCAATTGAGGTTTCTGTGAAGGATGCATCCGAACTCATCGAGATGCACAGTCTCAATCCTGATGGCTCACTTATGGTGCTTGAGAAAGTCGAGAATGGCGTGATAACCCAAGAGGGATACGCCACACATCAATATGTACGCTCCTACATGAACAAAGACTGGGGGCAACTCGGTGTGCTTATCGGCAACATATTCCGCACACGTGAGGCGGATGGAGAGATCTCGGAGAATAATATCGCCAAAGTATATTGCTCCCCCTCAAGTAATTTCAGCGTGGCCCAGATTGACTATGCCTATGATCTGGAGAATGGTTGGACCACCGTTTTCACTGCTGTGGATGAGCTCAAAAGCACAGTCTTGAAATCAGACCCGGCTAATTATTATACAATGAAGGATGCCTATGCCGGTTCATTGTATGAGTATAAGAACGCTTTCGTGGGCACAGCGAATGAGAAGGATTACGACCTCGTGAATGGAGCCGGAATCATGATGGACTATGTATGCAACGGAAAAGTATACGTAACAGCCAATATGTTGATGAAAGGCGAGGAAGATGAAGTGCTCAGCAATGATGTACGCATGTGCTATCCTCCAGGTGGCTATGGCCGCCACACCGCTATGGCCTCCACTATCATGGTAGAGGATCCTTACACAATGATGTTCGCCACAGGAGAGATTTTAGGTTGCAAGACTCCCATGGCGATGAATACGGAAAACGGTGTGGTGCGTTATCCCTTCCCCGCCCATTTTGATTGGAATGCACTATGCGACGAAACAGGAGCTACCATACCACCGATAAATAATACCATATCTTTTGAGGATAAGGATGTTGATTCATTCGGATGCCATGCGGCTCCTATCTTCGATTTCAGAATGTATGACTATGGATTCTGCAACCCCATGTTCCAGATAAGCTATAAGGGCATCTACGGAGAAGATCGCGACATTGACTGTCTGGCTGCAGAAATCCATTTCCTGCGCGACGATGAAGAACTATGGTCAGACTACCGCGACATAAGCGACTTCCGTTATAGCACACTCAGCATGGAGAATATCCGCAGCAACGTTGATTTCAGCATTATCAACCGTAATCTCTCTGTCGACGGGATGGAAACGGTAAATGAGGCGCGTCTGGTCTATGATGAGTCAAAAGATGACTACACACCCCCTACCCTCACTCATCTCCAATACCGGTCAAATAAATCCGATTCCAAGTCAAACCGCTTCGACGACTCGGCAGACGGCATGATGCAGTTCTATGCCGGTGATTTCTTCCCCACCTCGACCGACGACGGTTACGCCACTTATTATGCCGAGCAGGCTCCCGCCACAATTAAGGTGGAATACGCGCCCTATCAGAAAGATGAGTGGAAGGAACTCTCCGTTACCAACGATGAAGAGCTGACTCTATGGCCCGGATTCGGTCATTTCTACAACACTCCGCTTGAAACAATAACGGAGAAATCAGATAACGGATGGTTCGATCTCAGGATAACACTGGCCGACGCAAATGAAAATACCATCACCCAGCGCATCAGTCCCGCTTTCTATATCAAGAATCTATCGTCAGGAGTGGGGAGCCTTTCAGACGATTCCGGAATCTTTGTGAAAGATGGCAGAATAATCGCACCCACAGGTGCCGTGGTATACAATATGGAGGGTATAGTTACTACAGGACGTACCCTGACTCCTGGCCTATATATCGTACGGCATGGAGAGAAAGCTGTTAAGGTAATGGTGAAATAACTAAAATGACTCGGTTATGACATTAAAATCATTATTACCACTATCATTGATTCTGGCGCTCCCTTGTGGAGCTGCCAGACATCTGTCTCCCTCAGAGGCGCTCGGGGGTGCCCTCAAGGGGAAATTCCATAGAATAGCTCCCGTTGCAGACCTCGGCAAATATGAACTTGTGGCCTCATCGGAAACAGAATCGGTCTACGCTTTCAATGTCAAGGATGGAGGATTCGCTATCATTTCCGCATATGAGGATGCAGCCTTCCCAATCTTGGGATACAGTGATACCGGCAGCATTGATGCCGATAACATCCCGGATGGATTAAGATGGTTCATGGATAACGTGGCAGCAGATAATATCCCGGTAAGCAAAGGGAATGACTACCGTTTGGAAGATATCGCCCCATTGGTGACCTCCAGATGGAGTCAGGATGCGCCGTTCAACAGTATCTGTCCTGTACAGAACGGTACAGTCACCTATGTAGGATGCGTGGCCACCGCCATCTCTCAGATATTATTTCATCCATCAAATCGAATGCAGCCCGCAGGTGAGTATTCCTATGCATGGCCGACCTACGGTACTCCCATATCATTCGATTATGATGCCAACCCTTTCAGATATGACCTGATGCTTGATGATTATTCAGGCGATTTCACCCCGGAACAAGGAGAGGCAGTAGCCAACTTCTGCCATGGGGTCGGAGTGGCATGCAACATGGATTACGGCTGGATGCAATCGGGGTGCAATCAGTATGACGCAGCCGATGCTTTGATATATCGGTTAGGAGCAGACAACGGAATGGCATTGGTATTCCGTGATTTCTATGAAGCGCATGAATGGGCAGAACTTATACATTCACGATTAGCCAAGAACATGCCGGTAATGTATATCGGAGTGAGTACAGTTGGCGCACATGCCTTTATAGCCGACGGGTATCAGGGAGAAGAGGGTGATTATTTTCATATTAACTGGGGATGGGGAGGCATGTCTGACGGCTATTTCCTACTCTCGGCACTTCTTCCCGAGAAACTTGGCATAGGAGGAGGTTCAGGTCACGACGGATTCAATTCAAACCAGATGGCTTATCTCGACATCTGTCCGGCCAAGGAAGGATCAAAACCGGCACCCACAATCTATATGACCGGTATGTTCTGCGCCGAATTTGAGGATGCTGCGGAGGAATATATCAATTTCAGCTGTCAGCATGGGCTTAGCTCAGGACCCGGCATATTCAGCTATGCGCTGGACACAGTGTACGGTGGCCTTGGAATGAAACTTGTAGATGTATCCACTGGAGAGGTGTCATATGTAGGGCAAAGCGAGGATTTGGAATTTCTGGTATACCATGGTTATATCTCCTTTACAATCGACAGTTCCGCCTTCCCGACAGATGGGGAATATATCGTCAGTCCGGTATTTGTTCGCGACGATATCAGATATGACATAATTCAGGATATCGAGACCCGCAACGAACTGCATCTGATATGTGATAATGGGAAACGACAGTTCAAATCGGTTGATATCAGTCATAGGGTTGTAGCCGAGAATCTTGAATTAAACGGCATCTCGATGGATAGCGATATAAGTGCCATTGAGATAGTGAGAAGCAAGTCCTTCCCTGTCAAGGTAGATTTACGGGCCCAGAATGTTAACTATTCCGGTGCTGTTTATCCGGTGTTGTTGGATGACAACGGATATATTGCAGCCAAGATGTCACGTCAGGTTTTTGAGCTCAACGATGGCGAGAGCATCACGTTAGAATGGAATGAGAAATTCGTACCGACCTTAGCCGAAGGCAACTACAGTTTCACTCTGCTTAACGCCGAAGACCTGGTGCTGTACGAACTCACCACCTTACCGGTGGTAAAGACTGCTTCTGTTGCGACGGTGGAAACCTCTACCAATTATGAATTCTATGATCTTCAAGGTCGTAAAGCAGCTCCTTCCAAAGGTGGCAAAGGGATATACATAAGAAAATCCGCAACGGGCACCGTCAAAATAGCGAGATAACCCTCACCACACACAAGCCCATCTACCACCGGCGAACCTCGTTCATCAGCAACCGGCCAAGTTAATAAGTGCCAAGCCAGATCCTGGCAAAGCACAAGCCAAGCTATAAGTGCCAAGCCAGATTCTGGCAAAGCACAAGCCAAGCTATAAGTGCCAAGCCCAATCCTGGCAAAGCACAAGCCAAGCTATAAGTGCCAAGCCAAAT
>CANPMT010000016.1 GCA_947575235.1 uncultured Porphyromonadaceae bacterium | reverse complement strand
GCCGCTCTGTTCGATATGCCGGCGGAGTCGATATTCTTAGGGGGTGCCGGAAGCGACGAGGCGATCGACCTTGTCTACCGTATATTCTGCGAGCCGGGCCGCGACAATGCCGTGGCCATCACACCGAGCTACGGAGTGTATAAGGTGGCGGCGGCCATCAATGACGTGGAGCTGCGCGAGGTGCTGCTCAATGATGATTTCTCGCTCCCTGTGGAGCGTCTTCTCGAAGCCGCCGACAGCCACACAAAACTTATATGGGTATGCAGTCCCAACAACCCTACCGGAAACGCGTTCCCGAAGGAGGATATCGTGCGTCTGTGCGAGGGCTTCAACGGTATGGTGGTGGTGGATGAGGCCTATGGAGATTTCTCCTCGAAGGGTTCGATGCTCCCCGCGATCGGGCGCCACCCTAACCTGATTGTGCTGCGCACATTCTCCAAGGCTTGGGGAATGGCCGGCATGAGGGCGGGCATGGCCTTCGCCATTCCGGAGGTGATAGAATTTTTCGACCGCGTGAAATACCCCTACAACATGAGCTGCCTCGTGCAGGAGGAACTCTCGCGACGCATCGACGAGGGTACGGCCGACCATATCGAGACAACCCGCCTGTGGGCCTCGCGCCTGGAACGTGAGCTTCCGGAGGCGCGATGCGTGGTGAAGGTATGGCCCACCGACGCCAACTTCATCCTGGCGGAGGTGACGGATGCCAACGCCATCTACAACTACCTCATCCTCAACGGGGTGATTGTGCGCAACCGCACCCGTATGCCGCTCTGCCACAACACGCTGCGCCTCACCATAGGCACTCCGGAGGAGAATATCAGATTGTTACAACTTCTTAAAGATTATCCCTTATGACACAACTCCGAAAAGCCATTTTCATCGACCGCGACGGCACCATCATACGTGAGCCGGCCGATGAACAGATTGATTCTCTCGAGAAACTGGAATTCGTACCCGGAGTCATCTCCGCTCTCCGCTCGCTCGTCAACAAGGGATATGAACTTGTGATGGTGTCGAACCAGGATGGACTCGGCACAGAGTCTTTCCCGGAGGAGACCTTCTATCCGGCGCATAACAGGATGCTCGACACTCTCGCGGGTGAGGGGGTGACGTTTGACGACCAGCTTATCGACCGCAGTTTCCCCTCTGACAATCTCCCCACGCGGAAACCGGGCACGGGTATGTTGGGAGCCTATATGGATGGCTCTTACGACCTCAGCCAGTGTTTCGTTATAGGCGACCGCGCCACTGACATCGAGCTTGCCCGCAACCTCGGAGCCATGGGCATTCTCTTGGGTGATAAGGGGGAGGACGGTGAACTGCCCGAGGGGTGCGTCCTTGCCACAACCGACTGGCACAAGATTGCACGCTTCATCCTCTCGCACGGACGCACCACGCGCCTGCAGCGCAACACCTCCGAGACCCAGATCGAGGTGGCCATCGACCTTGACGGCAACGGCGAGTCGGAGATCGACACCGGGCTGAAGTTTTTCGACCATATGCTATGGCAACTCCCCCACCATGCCGGGATTTCGCTGAAGGTGGTCTGCCACGGCGACCTTGAGGTGGATGAGCATCACACCATGGAGGATGTGGCCATCACATTGGGCGACGCCCTCAACATAGCGTTGGGCGACAAGCGGGGGATCGACCGCTACGGTTTCTTCCTCCCCATGGACGAGAGCCGCGCCATGGTGCTGATCGACCTCGGGGGACGCATCGACTTCCAATGGGATGTGAAATTCACCCGTGAGTATATCGGCGACACCCCCACTGAGATGTTCAGGCATTTCTTCCACTCGCTCTGCTGCGCCATGAAGTGCAACCTCCACATCGTGGCCGCCGGCGAGAACAACCATCATCTTATCGAAGGGGTCTTCAAGGCCTTCGCGCGTGCCCTGCGCATGGCCATACACCGCAACCCCTTCAGTTATGAACTTCCATCAAGCAAAGGTATATTATGATAGCTGTGATAGATTACGGCATGGGCAATATCCGCTCGTTAGGGAATGCCCTGCAGCGTCTCGGCGCCGAATGGCGCCTGACGGCTGACCCGGAGATAATCAGAAGCGCCTCGCATGTCATACTCCCCGGCGTGGGTAACGCCGCGGAGGCGATGGCCAACCTTACGGAGCGCAACCTCCCGGAGGTGCTGTGGCGCCTGCGTCATCCGGTGTTGGGGATATGCGTCGGCATGCAGGTGATGTGCCGCCACACTGAGGAGGGCGACGTCGACGGCATGGGGATATTCGATGCCAAGGTGCGCCGTTTCACGGAGCAACCGGGCGTGAAGGTGCCCCATATGGGATGGAGCCCCCTCACAAATATGGAGAGCAAGCTATTCAAGGGTATAGAGAAGGGTAGCTACGTCTATTTCGTACACAGCTATTTCGCCCCTCTCTGCCCCGACACGATCGCCACTTCACGCCATCCCGGACTCTTCTCGGCGGCCCTGAAATATGAGAATTATTACGGCACCCAGTTCCATCCGGAGAAGAGCGGCGAGGTGGGTGAGCGTATCCTGCGTAATTTCCTTGAGCTATGATTGAGATTATTCCGGCCATCGACATTATCGGCGGCAAATGCGTGCGACTATCGAAGGGCGACTATAACCGGCAGACCACCTACTCCCCCACCCCCGTGGATATGGCCCGTATGTTCGCCGACGCCGGGGTGCGCCGTCTGCATCTCGTCGACCTCGACGGCGCCAAGGCGTCGCAGCCGTGCAATCTCCGCACTCTTGAGGAGATTGCCTCGTTGGGGCTGCTCGATATCGAATGGGGTGGCGGCATAAAGAGCCGCGCTCATCTCGAGGAGGTGCTTTCGGCCGGCGCCGGACACGCCATCATAGGGAGCCTGGCCATAAAGCAGCCTCACCTCATGGAGGAATGGCTCGGTGAATTCGGAGGCGACAGGATTATTCTCGGAGCCGACCTGCGCGACGGTAAAGTGTCGGTCAACGGTTGGCTGGAGGATTCGGAATCCGGCATAGACGATATTCTGAACCGTTTCCTCCCCTGCGGACTGCAGGAGGCCATCGTCACTGATATCTCGAAAGACGGTATGCTGCGTGGGCCGGCCACCGAGTTGTATGTCGACCTCACCCACCGTTACCCCGGTGTGGTCTTCACCGTCTCGGGCGGGATATCCTCAGCCGACGATATCCGTGAGCTGGACCGTCTCGGCATGCGCCGCGTTATCGTGGGGAAGGCCATCTACGAGAACCGTATAACCCTACCTCAACTCGCAGTCCTGATAGCCGAGGAATAATTATTATAATATTTATTACAGTTATGCCAGCCAAAAGAATCATACCCTGTCTGGACGTCAGGAACGGGCGTACAGTGAAAGGGATAAATTTCGAGGGACTCGCCGACGTCGGCGACCCCGTTGAACTCGGGGCGCGGTATGCCGCCGAGGGCGCTGATGAATTGGTCTATCTTGACATCAGCGCGTCGAAAGAGGAGCGTTCCACATTTACCGATCTTGTGCGACGCATAGCGGAGCGTATCAACATACCCTTTACCGTGGGGGGCGGAATCTCCTCGGTCGAGGATGCCGCCCGTCTTCTTGAAGCCGGGGCCGACAAGATAACGGTAAACAGTGCCGCCGTATCTAATCCTCAGCTTATCACGGATATAGCCACACGCTACGGACGGCAGTTCGTGGTGGTGGCAATAGATGCCAAGGAGATTGACGGTGTATGGCGTGTCACCACCCACGGCGGGTCGCGGCTCACTGACCGTGAGCTGTTTGAATGGGCAGCTGAGGTGGAGCGTCGCGGAGCCGGCGAGATTCTCTTCACTTCGATGGATCATGACGGCACCCGCAACGGCTATCCCGACGAGACCTATGCCCGGCTATGCGCGTCGCTCTCGATCCCTGTCATAGCGTCGGGTGGCGCCGGATGTGTCGACGACATTGCCAATGTGCTCGACCGTGGCACGGCCGACGCGGCACTGGCCGCCAGCATATTCCATTACGGCGAGATTACGATTAATTCATTAAAACGTCAACTCTCTGAGAGAGGTATAGAGGTAAGACTATGAACAACATAAAATTTGAAGATTTCAATCTGGAGAAGTGTGCCGACGGGCTCCTCCCGGTGATTGTGCAGGATGCCGTGTCGATGAAGGTGCTGATGTTGGGCTATATGAACCGTGAGGCTTTCTGCAAGACGGTTGACACGGGTAAGGTGACCTTCTTCAGCCGCACACGCCAACAGCTCTGGACCAAGGGTGAGACCTCGGGGCATTTCCTCAATGTCGTGGAGATGTATAATGACTGCGACGGCGACACGTTGCTGATAAAGGCCAATCCTGTGGGGCCGACCTGCCATCGTGGCACAGAGGCATGTTTCGACACTCCGGCCGAGGAGGGTTTCATACGCAAACTTTCGCGGCTCATTCAGCAGCGTCATGCGGAGATGCCCGACAATTCCTACACCACGCGGCTCTTCATCAAGGGGGTCAAGAAGATAGCCCAGAAGGTTGGCGAGGAGGCTGTGGAATCGGCCATCGAGGCCGTCGACGGCAACCGCTCGCGTTTCATCTACGAGGCGGCCGACCTTATGTATCACTATCTCGTGCTGCTCGAGCAGATGGACTGTACTCTCGACGACATCGAGAACGAGCTGCTTTTCCGCCATTCATGACCTACGGCACAACAAGCCTTTATCACCGCTTGTTGTGCCGCTTTCTTTTACTCTTACTTCAACGCGTTTGTCTGTGCTCCTTTGGAGGGAGAGGAAGGCTCAGCCCCAAGGTTTGCGTCCAGAGCTTATGATGAATTAGTTCTTATTATGTTTTATTTTATTTATCAATTTGTCAATACAGTATATAAGGATCTCAGCACCAATAAACACCTCTGCTGCATAAAAGGCATTTTGAATAAAGGGGTGTCCGAAAAACAGTAACCATAACGAACAAAAGATAATCATCCTTGTCAGGAAATATAGCAAGATCTTAATACGAAATGTATTTTTTTCATTATTCTCTTATAAAACATCCACATTTTTTCTGGAAAGTAAATATGATTGAGAAATGTCTTTACTGTTGTACGCATTGTTATTATGTTTTGAATCATGCCGCAAAGTTAAGCAGGCGCGAGCACAGATTGCAACTTTTTCAGTACGGAAAAACTACGGAAAGAGCCTTTGAGCAAAAAAATCAGAGATTCCTGATCAGACAGTCAATAAAACTTGGCCCCAGATTCTTACCATATATCTTCTTTGATATGGAGGTTCTGCGGGATACTATGGCATTGACGGTTTTGCTTAGAAGAGTGGCAATGTGGGTAGGCCCTATATTGCACTTGATCAAGAGAGCGGTCTTATATTCATTCTCTGTGATTGAGCCGTTGGTAAGAAGAGTGAGGTGATTCCTGAACTCCGGAGAAGCTTTGAGGACAGTCGCTTCAAGCTCCTCCCATAATTCCGTATTGTTCTCTATCGCCTTCTCGTTTCGGATATAGTCCTTGATTTCATTGTAGACAGCCGACGTTGCAATGACCGGGGCCAGTTCCACGGTTTCCTTCTTTTCAGCGATTCTCCTCAACTCCTCACTCATCTCCTCCCGCAGGCTTTGCACAGTTACCTTAGCCAGCACAATTTGCCCGGTCTCCTCTTTTGGTGATTCGGCAGGTGCAATATCCAGGGATGACTGGACTTTCCTCACATTTGCAAGTGACGTCTGAAGTCGTATTATGGTTTTTCTGTTGTGCAGCAGACGAAGGGTAAGAAGCAAGACACTGACTAAGAAAGAAATCACAACTATGTAAATCCAAGTGAATAGGGTATGGTTTTTCTCTTCTGCGTCCCTGCGGGCCAGTTCGTGAAGGTTATAGTTATACATCGACTGTTGCATCAGCGTCAGGTTTCGCTGGTTTAAATCGTAATCCCTGTCAAGAATTGCATTATACTCCTCAATGTATTTTCTTAAAGAGTCAACCGGTGTATAATTTTGAAATTTATCGGAGAGAACTATCCTATAACCTGACTCTTTAAAATTCCGACTTTCTCCATGTATCAATTCGTTGGCATACATGTAAGCGGTATCTAAGCTTCCGAATTTCTTGTATATCCAGGATGCATAAGCCAAGGCATTCCATCGAGTATAAGCATCAATTGAATCAAGCGACTCCCTTATCAATGACAACGCTGAATCGTTTTCTAAACTTCTATAAGCACCAGCCAATAACATTTTGCATTTGGCTCTTGTCTGCGTAGAGAGGTATGTTTTTTCCTTGAGAACTTTTGAGAAAAACAGCTTCGCTTTCTCAGGATTCCCTTTTCTGAGATAAATCTGGCCTAAATATAGCATGTCATTCACTTCATTGATTGAGTCTCCTCTGATAATATCTTGCTCAATCACATTTTCAAAGAGTGGAATGGCTTCGTCGTAAAGCCTTAACCTATCCAATAATCCTCCCATCTGTGCATATATTTTACCAAGCATGATGGCGCTGTCAGAGGTAGTTGTAACATTATCCAGAGCTTGCTGATAATATTGTAAAGCAGTTGGATAATCTCCTATCTCAGCGTGGATTCTACCACCGTAATACTGAGCTTCACATAGATATGAAACATCCGGATGTTTTTCCGTATAGGCAAGAATCTTATTGATCAGTGAGTCTGAATTATGGTTTTCAAAATTCAGGTCACTAATCTTTATGCTCAGCAAATCATGGAAAACTTGATCTCTTTCCGAGAGTGATTTATAATCAATTGAGTCAAATGCAGGTCTGACATCCAACGGCTGGGTAGGATGTTGATTGAGATAGTCGTTAATCTCACTCAGCTTCTGGTTTTGTCGTTCCGAGCAACCTATGAGGATGAATACCATCAATAAGGTTAACAAATAAAACTTAGTATTCACTGGTATGAAAAGCTTAGACGTAAATTAGGCTTTATGGTTATTTACGTACAAAGTTAATCACATTTTTGAAATATTAAAAATTTTTGAATACTTTTACTGAATACTCTCTTACAATGAGATTGACACACTCCACAATCTTTACACCATCACTCATCATAATCCGGTCAGCATTCCCTACCGTTTCCGTACTTTTACCGTACTCAAAGACCGTTTCCGTACTTTTACCGTACTCAAAGGCCCTTTCCGTAGTTTTACCGTACCGAAAAAGTTGCAATCTATCCTCCCCCCTTCATAACTTTGCAGCGTGCTTTCAAACACATGAAGATTTCAGCCGGCGGTTGTCTTCACAAACCAAGCTATATCAAACGCGGAATCCGAAAAGCGTCATGAGTAGGAACTAACCCTTAAATACCTTCTAAATGGAGTTTAAGATCGACAGCAGATACATAGCGGTCAAGTCAATCAAAGCTGTCATAGCTTATTTGATTGGTCTTGCGCTGGTTCTGATTTTCTTGGGTAAAGAAAATCCAGGAGAATTCGCAGGTATAAGTTTATTTGCATTCATTGTTTTGTACTTTATGTATGTCTATCCCAGACACATAGTTGTAAAGGATGGTAACATAAGTTTCGTAAAAGACAATGACCTCCTTAGAACCTCCATAAGATTGGCTGATATAAGCAAAATTGATCTCAGCAACAATCGGTATGACACGATGACCCTCATAACAAAGTCAAACAGGAAATATGTCCTGCACCCACAAGAATCTCGTAAGTTGGAACAGCTTTTGAAAGATTCGCGTTGAAGTAAGAGAGAATCCCGGTATCTGCAACTTGCTTATACCGGGATTTCATAGCTCCTGTATAACTTTAATTTGGAATTAGAATGTTGACTACAGTTATACTCCTGACTCTTTGGATAGCATCGGCTATAACTCTATTATTCTCAAAATTGAGAAAATCGGTTCTGTCTAATCAAGACATTAACCTCTTGTTGCTTATAATCTTCACATTACTGACAATCAAGATAGCAACGGATATTCTTCCGTTATCCTATCTTGTAGCTTTACTGCTTGCGGTGATACTCGATATCCTCCTTATTGCAATAACAAGGATTTATAACAACCGAGAAAAGTAAGCCATCCTCTCCAATCCGCGACGGCTGCATCTCAGGCAAAAGACAGCGCCGGTTATACAAGGCTATTCCTGCCTGCCATAAATTTCTTATTTGTGAAGACAGCACAGATAAATCCTACAATCCATATACCAAGAGCGCCCGCCGCCGGTTTGAAGAAACCGGAGTGCCCGAATGATGCGCACCACACCACCATACACTCCACAATGAAGAGTGAGAACGACAGCGCCATTGTGACATGGGAATCCATCGTGTAGCGGCCCTTGTACTCCGGCGTAACTCTCAAAGTTAATATATTTTTTTCACTTCCCAGTCGGTTATGGTACGTGATTCTCTCGAAAAATTGACCCCTATCTCTATTATCTGTCGGCCATCTGTCGAAAACGGCAGGGCATATCTTTTATCCTCTATCTGCCGAAGGGCTTCTTTTGCAGTGCCATCCAACTTCAATTCAAGGATATAATAGAATTTCTCTGTACACACAAAAAGATCTATCCGCCCTTGGGAGGTTCTGTATTCCGTACGTACATCCAGGCCGATAAGCAGCATCAGTATCAGCAACGCATTATGGACATTCTGTTCTCTATCCATAGCCATATCATAGGGCACCTTTGCAAACATCGCCTGCAGACGTGTCATTATTCCCTCCACATCACCGTTCCTGAACTCGTGCAGCATCTCCAGCACAAACACCTTGGCATCATCATCCTGCAGATTGGCATACGAAGGGAGCAGATAGTTAAGAAAGCCCTCTTCCACCTCTCTGTTAGGCAATCCCAAGGTATAGATCCCGTTAGCCCGGTCATAAGATTTTATGGTGAGATAACCGGTCTGATACAGCAGCGCCACCGGCCGGGGATTATCCAGATCATATCCTTTGAGAGCCTCCTGTCCGCAGCGCGTATGAAGCAGTTTCTTGAGATTGACATCAAATCTTATCAACTGACGCCGCAGTATACCGGCCTGACCCGATTCCACCCAATAGCTGCCGAATTCCTTGCAAGACATCACCTGAAGCAGGGAAAAAGGATTATAAATCTCCTCCCCTTCCGATGAAAAACGATAGCCATCATAACGGATTTTCAACTCTCTGCAGATCTCCTCGCAGGAAAGCCCATATCTTTCCGAAAGGGCGCTGATTCCATCTTTGAAATTATCTCTCAACTCTCTCTCGGAAATGCCACAGATATCACTGTAGTCGTTCTGAAAGCTTATATCCTGCAGGTTGTTCAATCCTGAAAAAACCGACAGTTTCGCAAACCGGCTCACTCCTGTCAGGAACACCAGGCGCAAATGGTCGGCACAAGACTTGAAATTGGCATATAATGCACCTAATTTCTCTCTTACCCTCTCAAATTGAGGCAACGCATCAAGATTATGCACAAGCGGCTTGTCGTATTCATCTACAAGCACGACCACTTTACGGCCCGTATGATGGTGGGCGGCCCGTATGACATTATAGAATCTGGTCTCGACATTTCCGGCGATGGTGTTGACAGGGTACCGTCTCTCCCATTCCTCCAGACGGTTTATGAGCAATGTGTCAAGAGCCTCGGGTGAGGTATAGTCGCCGATATTCACGTCAAGATGGAGCACAGGATATTCATCCCATTCCCAAGGCATGCTGTCGACGTACAGTCCTGCGAACAGTTCCCGTTTCCCTTGGAAGAAGCACTTCAAGGTTGACAGAAACAGACTCTTGCCGAATCGTCTGGGACGCCCGAGGAAATAATATTTCCCTCCGTTGACAATCTTCTCTATGAAACGGGTCTTGTCAACATAGAGATAACCCTCCTCTCGAAGGGCCTGGAACGATTGCTCGCCTATCGGATATTTGATAATTTCAGCCATACGCCACTTTTATTTACAAACTTAGCAAATAAAATCGAAATCCGCAAACATTTCCATCCCACATATATGATGACGCACTTTCAATTTTAAAATCCAGTTGCGCAATTGGGAATTTTTAGCTAACTTTGAGAAATCATTCACGTAACGCATGTCATTATGACACATCCGGATTATCCCATAGGTGAACAATCGTTCAGAAAGATTAGAGAGGCACGGCAGGTCTACGTTGACAAGACGGGATTTATCAAGCGGTTTCTCAACGGCGGCTATTACTTCTTAGGACGCCCGCGACGTTTCGGCAAAAGCCTGTTTCTCTCTACTCTCAAAAGCTTTTTCAGTGGAGAACGTGAGCTTTTCCAAGGTCTGGAAGCGGATACTTTTGACTGGGGCTGGGATAAATTTCCGGTGCTTCATATCGATCTCAATGTCGGCTGCTATGAGTCAGAGGAGAATCTCCTTAGCCGTCTTGATATCCTCGTCAGGGAATGGGAAGAAAAGTACTCTTGCACCCTTGAAAACGGAGGGCTTCCGGAGCGATTTGAATACCTTATCAGAAGAATACATGAGCAAACGGGGCGTCGCGTGGTGGTACTGGTAGATGAATACGACAAACCTTTGGTGGGTGCACTGAAAGACCGCAGGCTACTCGAGCGTTTCCGTGATATTCTCAGCACCTTCTATTCCTGCCTGAAATCGGAAGCTGAGCATCTTCACCTCGTATTCATGACAGGAGTAAGCCGTTTCGGAAAACTGACGGTATTCTCCGGACTCAACAATATCCAGGATATCTCTTTCGACCGCCGCTTCAATGCAGTCTGCGGTATAACGGAGAGTGAACTGATCTCCACTTTCAAAGTTGGCATACAAGAACTGTGCGATGAGTATGACTGCGATGCCGATGAGGTAAGACGCGAGCTCAAAGCCAGATACGATGGCTATAGGTTCTGCCGTAAAGGGGAGGATATCTATAATCCCTTCTCGATTTTGAACGTGATGGATACTCTGGAATACCGCAACTACTGGACTCTGTCCGGCACACCGACACTGCTGATCCATCAGATTCAAAAATTCGATATCAATATTGAAAGCCTGATTAACTCGCGCTGTTCGGAGGAAATTTTGTCAGGGCTCGATCTTGTATACTCAAACCCTCTGGCACTCCTATATCAGACCGGCTATCTCACCATCAAGGGATACGACCCGGAGAGCCGTCTTTACACCTTAGGTATCCCGAACACCGAGGTTAAAGAGGGATTTTTTGGTTATATGCTTCCCTATTATCTCTCCATCCCGGATAGGGATACCAATTTGTGCATCACAAAATTCGTTGAGGATTTCAGAGCAGGCAATGCCGAAAAGGTAATGGAACAACTTAAATCTTTGTTCTCAGGTTTTTCCTACCGATTAAATATGGATGCTGAACAGAACATTCAGAATGCACTGATGATGTTCATGACATTATTGGGATTCCGTATCACGGCAGAGTACACCACCTCAGAAGGGCGCATTGATCTGTTAGTTGTGACTGAAAAGTTTTATTACATAATCGAACTCAAACTAAACGGAAGTCCGGAAAAGGCTCTTCAGCAGATTGAAGAGAGAGATTATGCACTTCCTTTTTTATTCGATAACCGACAGATTATAGAGATTGGAGCCAATTTCTCAACAGAGAAACGCACTCTCTCTGACTGGAAGATAGTCCGCCTATGACAAGTTCGGATGAACTTCGTCTTACATTATAAAGAAAAAATATGGATACAGCGAACTAATATCCTGTTTTCATATGTTATGATTCTAAAACATCTGACATATGACAAAATACCATCAGGAATCAATAGCAAAAAAGAAGGCATCAATAGCCTCTTGGAAAGAGCAGCCACTGAAGCCCGAAGAATATCGCGCGCAATTCAAGATGTTGCGCGAACAACGGCTTGCAAGGGAGTCCAAATCAATGCATTAAAATAATTCCGGGCCGTTCTTTCCGACACTCCATGCAATCCGGCCCACTCTTTAACTGATATGTATTCCATCTATCGGCAAACTTTAACTGTTTTTTACATGGCAAAGATAGCGAAACTTGCCGATATCGGCAAGTTTCTGCCTATCTTCACTGCAAATATACCTTGTCGCTTGCCGATAACCGTCATATCCTACCGATCTTGGTAAGGAGCGACCTCACCGCCTCGCGGGGGGTAGGTTCCGCATCAAGGCATTTTATGAACTGGCTGCCGATGATGGCGCCGCTGCTGTGGCGGCAGGCGTCGCCAAATGTGCCGGCATTCGATATGCCGAACCCTATCAGGCGCGGATGCCGAAGACTCAGCGAGTCTATCCGTTTGAAATAACCGAGCTGCTCTTCGTTGAAGCGGTCGCGAGCCCCGGTGGTGGAGGCGGCCGACACCATGTAGATGAAACCCTCGCAATGCTCGTCGATCAACCGTATCCGCTCTTCCGACGTCTCTGGTGTGATGAGCATTATAACAGGAAGGTCGTAGCGGTCGCTCAATTCCTTATACTCTTTCATGTAGGTGCCGAAGGGGAGGTCGGGTATGATGACCCCGTCTATACCGGCCTCTTTGGCACGACGGAAGAAGTTCTCGGGTCCCATCTGCATTATCGGGTTCATGTAACCCATGGCTATGAAGGGGACGGTGGCATTGCATTTCCGGGCTTCCGCCACCTGTTCCAACAGCAGGCTGAGGGTCATGCCGTTGCGCAGGGCCACGGTGCTGCTGTGCTGTATCACAGGGCCGTCGGCCATCGGGTCGGAGAAGGGTATCCCCACCTCTATCATATCCACGCCACCCTCGCAGAGGGCTCCTATAATCTCCGCCGTGGAATCTCTTTCCGGAAAACCGGCAGTGAAATATACCGACAGTAAATCCCTCTTATCCCTGTTATTAAGTGTATCTGTGAGTCTGTTCATAATTATATCTCTCTTATTGCATTGAAAAATAACCTGAGACGGTCTGTATCCTTATGGCCGGGGAGTGTCTCGAAGCGGCTGTTGAGGTCGATCCCGGCGAATCGGGGATGACTGATGGCCGCCACAGCCTCAGCGTCACACTCCCCGATGCCGCCGCTGAGCATGAAGTCGGTGTCGAGATTGTATGAGTCCAGGGCGGTCCAGTCGAATTTCCGTCCGGATCCCCCTTTCATGGCACAGGCTGTGTCGAGAAGGAAACAGTCAACGGCCCCTTCATACTCCCTCATATCCTCGAAACTCTGCGCCGAACGTATGCCGAAGGCCTTGATTACCTTGAAGCCGCGTGTGCGCAACGCGAAACAGAGTTCGGGCGACTCATGCCCGTGCAGCTGGAACGTGCGGAAGCCGTAACGCCCGGCAATAGCGCAGATCTCATCCTCATCCATGTCGACGGTTACGGCCACCGGTTCAACCCCGGAGGGCAGGCCGCTGATTACCCCGGCGGGGAGGTCGCCGCAATACCGCGGTGAGGGTTTGTAGAATATGAAGCCTGCGTAGTCGGGACGCAACCCGGCCACTTCGGCTATGTTTTCCGGCTCTCGCAAGCCGCATACCTTGATTTTCATAACATGAATCTTTTTAGTGTGTCGCCGGGCGACGGTGTCGACATGAAGGCCTCACCTATCAGGAAACCGTCGAATCCGGCTTCGCGAAGACGCCGCAGGTCGTCGGGGGTCCGTATGCCGCTCTCGGCTATCCTCACCATATTATCCGGAAGCTTATCTATAAGGCGCGACGCATTCCCGATGTCGGTCGAGAAGGTGGCGAGGTCGCGGTTGTTTATCCCCACCATGTCGGCGTCTGAGGGAAGGGAGGCAAGCTCCTCGGCCACATGCAGCTCCACGAGTGTCTCCAGACCGAGTTCATGGGCTTTGTCGTTGAGGCGTCTGAGCTCGTTGCCGTCAATCATCGAGGCGATCAGCAGCACGGCGTCGGCCCCGCATATGCGGGCCTGGTAGAGCTGGTATTCGTCGATGATGAATTCCTTGCGCAGCAGTGGAAGCTCGGGGGCCGCCATACGGGCTATGGCAAGGTCGTGCAGGCTCCCGCCGAAGTAGGGGGTGTCGGTAAGCACCGACATGGCGGCGGCTCCTGCCGAAGCATAGGCTGCCGCCACGGCCGACACATCGCTCATGGGGGATATCTCCCCACGCGAGGGTGAACGGCGCTTGTGCTCGGCTATTATGCCGGGATTGTGCGAGCGGATTGAGGCGCTCATCGAAATTGTCGCCCGCTCCGAGGCCTTGGCATCTCCACGGAGCATCTCGGCCGGAACCATCCGTTTCATGGCCTCCACCTCGCGGCGTTTAGTGGCCGCGATACGTTGCAATATGTTGTCGGGCATACACATCAGCTGTTTAAGTCTACAAATCGTCGGAATGTGTCAAGCGCGGCACCGCTCTCGAGCGACCGCCGCGACTCTGCCAGGGCAGCCTCAAGCGACAGTTCCGGCTCAAGGGTCGTCAGGGCATAGGCTGCATTGGCTATGACGCAATTCTTCTTGGCGTCGGAGGCGCTGCCGGAAAGCACATCGTCGAATACCTTGGCCGCCTCCTCCACGGTGTCACCCCCGTAGAGATCCTCCTCGCGGGCCGTCGGCATACCGATAAGTTCGGGGGTCATAACCCTCTCTTTTGTGGCAGTCACCACTTTGAAAGGTGAGGTGAGCGAGATCTCGTCGTAGCCGGCGAGCGAGTGTACTATGGTGCAGTTAATCCCTTCATTCTGCGCTATGTAGCGGTAGAGGCGCATCAGTTTGAGGTTGTATACCCCGAGCAACTGGTTGCGGGGCATCGTGGGGTTAACCAGCGGACCGAGCATGTTGAAGAATGTGCGCATCTTCAGCGAGCGGCGTACCGGGCCGACGCTCTTCAGCGCCGGACTGAAGAAGGGGGCGTGGAGAAAGCTCACGCCGCACTCCTCAAGCGAGCGTCTCAGACGATCCGGATCGGCTGTGAAGCGCACCCCGTGCTGTTCAAGCACGTTTGAGGCGCCTGATATTGAGCTGGCTCCGTAATTGCCATGCTTCACCACCTTGCGGCCGGCTCCGGCCACTACGAAGCATGAGGCGGTGGAGATGTTGAAGGTGTTCTTCCCGTCACCTCCGGTGCCCACTATGTCGATGGCCTTGACATCGCCGAAGTCTACGGGTACACGCCTCATAAGTATGGCGTCGCGGAAGCCGGTGAGCTCGTCGGGAGTGATGCTGCGCATCAGAAACACGGTCATGAAGGCCGAGAGCTGGTTGTCGTTATATTTACCGTCGGCTATATTGAGCATGATGTCGCGGGCCTCCGCGCGTGTCAGGCTCTTATGCTCGAACAGGTTCGAGAGTATCTTGTTCATCGTTCACTCATGCATTAAAAAGTTGTAGATTATCTTCACACCGTCGGGTGTCAGCAGGCTCTCGGGATGGAACTGCACGCCGTGTACGTCATATTCCTTATGACGGAGCGACATTATGCGCCCATCGTCGTCGCGCGAGGTCACCACCAATGAATCGGGAAAGTTCTCATTGCCCACTATCCATGAATGATAGCGGCCCACCGGGAAACGCTCACCCAGCCCTTCGAGGATATAGTCGTCGGCGGTGACGTGGGCCTCGGTCTGCACCCCGTGGTATACATCCTCAAGATTCTCGAGGGTGGCCCCGAAATTCTCACCTATGGCCTGATGGCCGAGGCAGACACCGAGAATCGGCTTGCACCCGGCGAAACGCCGCAGCATGGCCGGAAGCACGCCGGCTTCGGAGGGTATGCCGGGTCCGGGTGAGATTATTATCTTGTCATATCGCTCTATCTCATCAAGGGTGATGCAGTCGTTGCGCACCACATCAGGCTCTATGCCCAAGGCGCGCACGGCGTGCACGATGTTGTATGTGAATGAATCGTAATTGTCGAGTATCAGCAGTTTCATGGCTTGCGTGATTATACGGTGAATGTTTCTGCCCGGCCTACGGCTTTGACAAGCGCGCCGAGTTTGTTGTTGGTCTCCATAAGCTCGCTGTGGGGGTTGGAGCGGGCCACTATACCGGCTCCGGCCTGCGAGTAGAGGCGGTTGTCCTTGCTCAGGAAACTGCGGATGGTGATGGCTTGGTTGAGCGAGCCGTCGAATCCGAACGTGCCTATGCAGCCTCCGTAGGTCATGCGGCTCACGGGCTCTATCTCGTTGATGAGCTGCATGGCTCTCACCTTGGGTGCCCCGCTGAGGGTTCCGGCCGGGAAGGTGGCGGCGAAGAGACGGTAGACGTCGGCATCCTCCGGAAGTATCGCCTTGACGCGGCTCACCATGTGGATCACGTGCGAATAGAACTGTATCTGCTTGAGATATTCCACACTCACGCGGCCGCCGCTGCGGCTCAGGTCGTTGCGGGCAAGGTCAACCAGCATTATATGCTCGGCATTCTCCTTGGGGTCGCGCAGGAGTTGCGCGGCGAGCTCATGGTCGCGGCGGTCGTCGCCTGTGCGGCGGAATGTTCCGGCTATCGGGTCGATGTAGGCTGTGCCGTCTGAGGTGACGCGCAGATGAGTCTCGGGCGAGGAACCGAACACCTTGAAGCTGCCGAAGTCGAAGAAGAAGAGATAAGGTGAGGGATTCACCGAACGCAATGCACGGTAGACGTTGAACTCGTCGCCCGTGAAGCCCTGCGAGAAGCGGCGCGATATGACAATCTGGAACACGTCGCCGCGCCGCGCATGGGCTATCCCCTGCTCCACCATGCACTCATACTCACTGTCGGTTACGGGCGACTCTATGTCGTCGATGGCCTTGAAGGGGTAGAGGGCTATGTTGTTGTTGCGGATTATCGAGAGAAGTTCGGCTGTGCGGGGCGACTCCCCTTCCGGAATATTCTCGATGATGGTCATCTCGTTGCGGAAGTGGTTCACCTGTATCACAAACCTGTAGAGGAGGTATTGCATGTCGGGTATGTCGGCAAATGCGGCATCCTTGGGACGTATGGGCACCGAAGGCTCGAAATAGCGCACGGCGTCGTAGGCTGTGAAGCCGAGCAGACCGTTGAAGAGGGAGGGGTCGGTGAGCTCCGTCTCGTATGACTGTATGTAGTCGCGCAGCGCGGCAGTGACGTCGCGGGCCTCATCCACCCTCTCCGAGCCGTCGGGATAACGGAGTGTCACCCTCTCGTTCAGCACGGTGAAGGAGCCGATGGGGTCAACGCCGATAATCGACACGGAATTCTGGGTGGTGTGATAGTCGGAGCTCTCGAGCAATGCCGAGCAGGGATAGAGGTCGCGTATCTTGAGATAGAGCCCGACCGGAGTCTCAAGGTCGGCCGATATTACTGTGGTTTTCTGTTGCAGTTTCATAGTGACAGCGGAATCATGAGTTTTTGATTGACTTCAGATAGGTGGCCATATCCTTGTCGCCACGTCCTGAGAGGTTGATCACCACCACATCATCTTTGCCAAACCGCTTCTGCCCCAACACTGCCAAGGCGTGGGCCGATTCAAGCGCGGGTATGATACCCTCGGTGCGTGTGAGGAGATTGGCGGCCTCGAGAGCCTCACTGTCGGTGACGGCTCTCACCTCGGCGCGGCCGGAAGTGGCCAGATAGGCATGCAGCGGCCCGATTCCGGGGTAGTCGAGTCCGGCCGATATGGAGTATGGCTCTGTGATCTGTCCATCCTCGGTCTGCATCACAAGGGTGCGTGACCCATGAATTATACCCTCTTTGCCAAGATGGATTGTGGCGGCTGACTCGCCGGAGTCAATGCCGAGCCCGGCGGCTTCGGCTGACACGAGTTTCACCGTGGGCTCCTGAAGGAAATGATAGAAGGCTCCGGCAGCGTTGCTCCCACCTCCTACGCAGGCCACCACATAATCGGGGAGCTCGCGTCCGGTCTGTTCCTTAAGCTGACGGCGTATCTCGCGGCTGATGACCGACTGGAAATGGGCCACCATCTGCGGATAAGGGTGCGGCCCCACGGTGCTTCCGATCACATAGAATGTATCCGACGGATTACAGCACCAGTCGCGGATAGCCTCGTTGGTGGCATCCTTGAGGGTCTGGTTCCCTGAGGTCACGGCCACAACCTTGGCTCCGAGCATCTTCATGCGCTCCACGTTAGGCTGCTGACGGGCCACGTCGGTGGCTCCCATATATACCACACATTCCAATCCCATCAGTGCGCACACCGTGGCTGTGGCCACGCCATGCTGTCCGGCGCCTGTCTCGGCTATGATACGGGTCTTCCCCATACGCTTGGCCAGGAGCACGCTCCCTATGGCATTGTTGATTTTGTGCGCCCCTGTGTGGCAGAGGTCCTCACGTTTCAGATAGATATTGGTGCCGAAATGCTCCGAGAGGCGTCGCGCATGATACAGTGGTGTCGGGCGCCCTACATAGTCGGAGAGCAACTGCTCGAACTCGGCTACGAATTCAGGGTCTTCGACATAGCGGGCATAAGCCTCTTTCAGGTTCTCTACATTTGAATGGAGAATCTCCGGAACGTACGCCCCGCCGAAAGGGCCGTAGTAACCCTCCTCGTCTACGGGCAGGAAGGGGTCGATCTGTCTTGTGTTCATATGTGGTGTCTGTTATATATTCAGGTTGTTTCGTGGATAAATAATCCGCGGAGGGCATGTAAGAAAATAGCCAGCGGAAAACTTATCCGATGGCTAAGAGTGAATGGATGTTTAGTTGTATCAGCTTCGGGAGCAACTGATCAAGCATGCATGAAGCGTCACCATCGGAAATCATTGCCGATGCGCCACCAATTCTGTATATTTATACTATTTCTCATACTTGCTTGAAATTTGATGCAAAATTATAAATTTCTTTTATTATAACCAAATTTTTCTCAAAAAAGTTTTTGACTTTAATTTTTCTCTGTTTTGCCATGAATATATTTTAGACGTCAGCATATTCAGGATTATTGCAGATGGAGTGTCTCGCGGAAACGGCGCACAGTCTCGGGGTCGCCTGTATATTTGCCATGGTCTTCGCTGAGCTTGCACGTGTGGCAATAGAAGGGCCACGACTCGGTGATCTTCACCGCCACCAATTTTATGACGATGTTGCGCGGGCGTATGCCGTCGAAGTCGTTGGTGAAGTGGGTGCCTATCCCAAACGAAGGCTGGCATTTCCCCCGGGCGTAATGCTGCAGCTCGATAGCCTTGTCAACGTTCAGGGCGTTGCTGAATATAATCTGCTTGGTGGAGGGGTCGATATGCAGCGAGCGGTATTTCTCGACTATCTTGTCGAGCTGCTGGTAATTATCGCCGCTGTCGATGCGCAGCCCTTTGAACATATTGGCGAAATCCTCCGAGAAATTCAGGCTGAAGATGCGCCAGCCGTAGGTGTCGTAGAGAAACGTACCCAACGCTCCACGGTAGGTGTGCGACCATCGGCTCATGGCTATATGGTTGGCCATCAGGGGTCCGTACATTCCGGCAATGGCGCAGATAAACTCATGCGCCATCGTGCCGACGGGCACAAGGTCGTATTTCATCGCGAAGTAGACGTTGCTTGTCCCGACGAAGCATCCGGGGCCTTTCACATCGCGGCTGCAATCCTTCATGGCCCTGATCACCACATCCTGGGCTTTGAATGATGCACGGCGTCGGGTGCCCATGTCGCTGTAGACGCATCCTGCCTCTATCAGGCGCCGCGCCTTGCGGTAGGAGGAGTCATAATAAGCGTCATAATTGAATTTCCGGTCATCGCCGGTCACCATATAATAGAGTTCTGACACGATGGCCAGTACCTTTACTTCAAGCAGTATTGTCTCACTCCAGGCCCCCTCGAACTCTATGTGAAGGCGCCCGGTCTCATCCTGCCATGCTCGTACCCACCCGCGGTTATATCTGAATCCTTTCAGATAGCCGTAAAACCATGAGGGGATATACAGGCATTTACGTTTCATAAACTCTATCTCCCTGTCGGTGATGACCACATTCTCAAGCATGGCCACCTGCTCCATAACGAGGTCGGCAAATCCTTCGGGGTATATGGTATCGTCGCGGTCGTTGAAGAGATACTTCACACGCGTGCGGGGGAAATTCTCGATCACGGCGCAGCACATGGTGAATTTGTAAAGGTCGTCGTCGGTAAAATGTGTGATGATCTGGCGCATATCGTTAGCGTTATATCTTTCGGGGGGTTATACTTCTTCGGTGGGTTATACTTCTGAAGTATAAACGGCCATACCCCTCGGGTTGTTTACAAAGCAATCGGGTGCCGTAATCAGAATAAGAGTCGGATTATCGCGTTATCTCTTTGAGAAAGATTTGAAATTAATTATGATCAAGGCTTTGTTTTTTGATATTGACGGCACTTTGGTGCCGTTCGGCTCGGGACGCATCCCGCAGGAGGTGAGCGATGCCATTCGGGCTCTCCGTGCCAAGGGGATGAAGGTGTTTATCTCCACAGGGCGCCATCTCTGCTGGATCGACAATCTCGGCGACACGGAGTTTGACGGGTATGTTACTGTCAACGGCGGAATGTGCGTGCTTAAGGATAAGAAAACCTGCATACACTGCACCCCGATTCCGCAGGAGGATATCGACCGCCTCAGGAATTATACGGGCGAGGATACGTTGCCTATTGTGGTGGTGCCTGCCGATGGCGACGCCTCCATCGATAAGGTGGATGAGAATGTGGAGGCTGTCACCCGGCAGCTTAACGTGCCCCCTATCCCTGTAAAGGACCTGCAATCGGCCATAAAGGATAAGGAGATTGTGCAGCTCATGGCTTTCGGCTCGCCTGAACAGCGCGAGAATGGACCGCTATTCAAGTCAATCCTGCTCAATTCGCAATATACAAGCTGGCATCCCCGTTTCTGCGACATCATCCCCAAGGGCACTGACAAGAGCCACGGCATCCGCCTCATGGCCGGCCACTTCGGCATAGACCTCTCGGAGACCATGGCTTTCGGCGACGGCAGCAATGACGTGGGTATGGTGAAAGCGGCCGGAATAGGCGTGGCCATGGGTAACGGTGGCGACGATGTGAAGGCTGTCGCCGATTACGTCACCACAGCCGACACCGACCACGGTATCGTGAACGCCCTCCGCCACTTCAACCTCCTCTGACCCACCTCTCTCCTCAGCTTTTCTCCGTTGCTTAAGAGTGAAGGTAAATATCTCGCGTATCGACATTGAGGATGATCCGCGTGGCCCGCAGTATACATTCAACACAGCCGGTATAATCATTAAAAAACGCTAACGCGATGAGAAATTTGTCGGGCTGGAATGTTAGACTAATACAAACGCTCAAAAATTATGGAATTTCTGACAAACGACAAATTGCTCATCGTGGGCGCGGCCGGCATGATCGGCTCGAATATGGCACAGACTGCCCTGATGATGCATCTCACTCCTAATGTGTGCCTCTATGATCCGTTCGCACCCGCTCTCGAGGGTGTGGCAGAAGAACTTTACCAATGTGCTTTCGAGGGTGTCAACCTTACCTTCACCTCGGATGTGGCAACAGCTTTCAAGGATGCCAAGTATATCGTATCGTCGGGTGGCGCCGCCCGTAAGGCCGGCATGACCCGTGAGGATCTTCTGAAGGGTAACGCCGCCATCGCCGAAGATTTCGGCAAGAATGTGAAGAAGTATGCCCCTGACGCCAAGTTTGTGGTTGTGATCTTCAATCCTGCTGATATCACCGGTCTGATCACGCTGATCTATTCCGGTCTGAAACCTTCGCAGGTGGCTACTCTGGCTGCTCTTGACAGCACCCGTCTGCAGGATCAGCTCGTGAAGTATTTCAAATTGCCCGCAGCCAAGATTGAGAATTGCCGCACCTATGGCGGCCATGGCGAGCAGATGGCTGTATTCGCCTCAACCACACTCGTTGATGGCAAACCGCTCGACTCGATTATCGGCACTGAGGAGCTTCCCGAATCTGACTGGGAGGTAATCAAGCAGAAGGTTGTGCAGGGTGGCAAGAATATCATCGACCTGCGTGGACGTTCATCATTCCAGAGCCCGGCCTATCTCTCTATCGAGATGATTGCGGCTGCAATGGGTGGCAAACCGTTCCGCTGGCCTGTCGGCACGTATGTCGACAATGACAAGTTCAAGAATATCATGATGGCCATGGAGACTACCATCACCAAGGATGGCATCAAGGTGGCTCCTGTCAAGGGTACTCCCGCTGAGGAGGCTGAGCTTGAAAAGAGCTACAAGCATCTGTGCGAGCTCCGCGACGAGGTGATCCAGATGGGTGTCCTTCCTCCCATCGCCGATTGGAAGAACCTCAACCCGAATCTTTGATAAGGCATTTGTTTTGTGAACCATATTTCATATTTATGTAACAGACTCAGGTTTAACCTGATAACCCAGATCCGAGTTAACCTCTGATCAAACACGATTATTGAAAAACCCTGACGGGCGGCCGGTATCAATTGGCCGCCCGTCTTCATATCCACTACCCCCTCCGGCAATATTATTTCAAAGGAGGGTTTAACTTAGCGCGGTGTCAGTTGTTATCTCTGTATGGAACATTCTGAACTTTCAGGCACCGGGCTGCGTCGCGGCTCCGCCATATTGCATCTTTTCGGGCTGCTTACGGTGGCCTTATGCTTCTCCCTCCCTCTATCGGCCAAGGGGAAGGAGACTGTCACATACCCTAACGGCGACGTCTACAAAGGTGAGGTCGTCGACGGTAAACGTGTCGGCAAAGGTAAACTTACATGCGCCGACGGAAAGGTATATGAGGGTGAATGGGTCAACGACGAGATCCGTCACGGTAAACTTACCTACAAGAACACGGGCCATTACGAAGGGTATTTCCGGAATATGAAACTCGACGGATATGGCGAACGCTATTATTCCGACAAGACCGTAAAGGGGCTCTGGAAGGAGAATAACCGTCACGGGATAGTGACTGAGACCGACAAGCATGGCAACTCCTCAACCGATTTCTACCGGAACGGTGTGAAGATGACCGGCATAGAAGTTGGCAAAGGTGATTATGTGATGGGGATTGACCTTTCGAATTACCAACAGAATGTAATCTGGCAAGACCTTTATCTATGCGGAGATTCCGCTCCTGACTACCGGCTGCCGGTCAGTCTGAAAGGGAAGATCGTGCCTGTGGAATTCGTGATAATGAAGGCTACCGAGGGGGGCGACCATATTGACAAGATGCTTCCAACCCACCGCGACAATGCCGTTCGCCACAACTATCGCAAGGGATATTACCATTTCTACAACACCACAGCATCTGCCACTGCCAATGCCAACAATTATATCCGCAATGTAAATCTTGAAAAGGGGGATTTCCCTCCGATTCTTGACATAGAGAAGGTTGGCGTGCCCGTAGACTCTCTTGTGAAATGGATGAAGATTGTCGAGAAGCACTATGGCCGCAAACCGATGATCTACACCAACGAACGGTATTATAAGATGTATGTCGAGGGCACGAAACTTGCCAAGTATCCCCTCTGGTACTCCCGCTTCGGACAGCGCGCTATCGACCGCAACTGCCATATACTGCAATTCACCGACAAGGGTCTGATCGACGGCGTGCGCAATCATGTGGTCGACATCAACGAGTTCCGCCGGGGCGACCTGGAGAAGTTTCTCAAATAATCTGAAACTTTCCACCCACCGCCGGTGTTCATATTTCAAGGTGACCTCATCCCAGTGACATGACGATGACCGAACCTCTGTATCTTCTAAACATTCTTCCACACACACTTTTTTACTATGAAAGTAGGTCTTTTCATACCCTGTTATGTCGACGCTGTGTATCCCAACGTCGGGATGGCGTCATATAAACTGCTGCGCCACCTCGGGGTGGACGTCACTTATCCCCAGGGACAGACGTGCTGCGGCCAGCCTATGGCCAACGCCGGATTCCAGGATGAGGCCCGGCCTCTGGCCCGTAACATGGAGAAGCTTTTCAAAGGTTTCGACTATGTGGTGGCGCCTTCGGTGTCGTGCACGGCTTTTGTCCGTATCAACTATCCCCCGATTATGGCGAAGGAGGGGCATCAATGCACCATAGCCTCCCATGCCATCGATATGGTGGAGTTTCTGCATGACGTGCTCAAGCTTGACAAGCCGCTCGGGAAGTTCCCGCATAAGGTGAGCATACATAATTCTTGCCACGGAGTGCGTGAGCTCAGCCTCTCCTCCCCATCTGAGACGGTGGGGCCGAAATTCAACAAGATAAAAGATCTTCTCATGCTCATGGAGGGTATCGAGGTGGTCGAGCCTGAGCGTCCCGACGAGTGCTGCGGATTCGGCGGCATGTTCAGCGTGGAGGAACAGGCCGTGAGCAAGCAGATGGGATGGAAGAAGTTTGAACGCCATAAAGCCACAGGGGCTGAGTTCATCACCGGGGCCGACTGCTCCTGCCTGATGCATCTGGCCGGCGTGGCGGCCAAAGAGAGAGCTGACGACGGAATACAGTTCCGCCATGTTGTTGAAATTTTAGCTTCCGGATTATGAGCACATCACACAGTAAAGCCGCAAAGAGATTCCTCGCCAACCAGAACTATGCCGACTGGCATGACAATACCTTCTGGGGCGTGAGGGTGAAACGTGACTCCATGGCCCACCAGCTGCCGGAATGGGAGGAGCTGCGCGCCATGGCAAGCGATATCAAGAAACATACTCTCACGAATATCGACCGCTATCTGGAGCAGTTTGCCGATGCCGCCGAGAAGAATGGCGTGATTGTGCACTGGGCCAAGGATGCCGACGATTTCAATGCCATTGTCTATGACATACTCCGCAGTCATGACGTGAAGAAGATGGTCAAGTCAAAGTCGATGCTCACCGAGGAGTGTGAGATGAACCCTTATCTGGAGGAGCGCGGAATCGAGGTGGTGGAGACCGACCTCGGCGAACGTATCCTGCAGCTGGCCCATCAGCGTCCGAGCCATATCGTTATGCCGGCCACTCACCTCACCCATGACGACGTGGGGACACTCTTTGAGAAGGAACTGCATACTGAGGAGGGGAAGCATGACCCCACATATCTCACCTATGAGGCGCGTCTGAGCCTGCGCGACGAATTCCTCACCGCCGACGCCGGAATGACCGGCGGCAACTTCGGTGTGGCCGCCACTGGCGACATCGTGGTGTGTACCAACGAGGGGAATGCCGATATGTCGACAGCCGTACCCAAACTTCAGATATCGGTTATCGGTCTGGAGAAGATTATACCTGACTATGAGGCATTGTCGGTGTTCGTGCGTCTGCTGGCACGTTCGGCCACAGGTCAGCCGTCAACCGTCTATACGAGTCATTTCCGTAAGAAACGTCCCGGTGGCGGCCAGGAACTGCATTATGTGATTGTCGACAACGGCCGCAGCGAATGGCTGGCCGATGCCGACCATTGGCAGTCATTGAAGTGCATCAGGTGCGGTGCCTGCATGAACACCTGTCCTGTCTACCGTTGGTCGGGAGGCTATTCCTACAGCTATTTCATCCCGGGTCCGATAGGTATAAACCTCGGCATGCTGCGCAATCCCAAGAAGTATTCTGGCAACGTGAGTGCCTGCTCGCTCTGCCTGAGCTGCCAGTTCGTATGTCCGGCAAAAGTGAACCTCGGCGACCAGATTTATCTGTGGCGCCAGAAACTCGGTCCGTTGGGTGTGGCCAATGAGGAGAAGAGGATGATGTGCAAGGGTATGACAAAGGTGTTCAATAATCCGAAGGTTTACAATTTCCTCACGAAGGAGGCTCATCTTATGAACATGGTGCCCGGATTCCTCAAGAACTGGGATGCTATAAATCCATGGGCCTACGGGCATGATATGATGACCTTCCCCCGGAAGCCTTTCCACGAGATGATAAAAGAAGTGCAGAACAAAGAGAAAGAATGACCATGGCAACAAGAGAAGAGATAATAGGCAATTGCCGCAAGAATATAAAGCAGCGTCTGGAGCGTCCGCCGATGTCGAGGCTCTCCCCCACCACCTTCCCCGACCCTCTGGTGGAGTTCATAGCCAAGGCCGAGGGGTCGGCTGGCTGTACGGTGGTGAAGGCCACCTCCGCCGGGGAGATCGACACGATCATACGTTCGGTCTATCCTGACGCGAAGGTGATTGCGTCGGCACTTCCTGAGGTGAAGTCGGCCACGGTAAATCCCGACACGGTTGCTGACGCGCGCGACCTCAACGGCACCGACGTGGGTGTGGTGAAGGCATATATCGGTGTTGCCGAGAACGGCAGCGTCTGGATTCCGCAGCAGGTCAAGGAGCGCGATGTATGTTTCATATCGGAGAATCTTGTGGCGGTGCTGTCGCAGAAAGGGATAGTCAACAACATGCACGAGGCCTACGCGCTCATAACGCGCCCTGAATATGGAAGCGACGACTTCGACAAGGCCGGCTACGGTGTCTTCATCGCCGGACCGTCGAAAACGGCCGACATCGCCCAGGTGCTCGTCAACGGAGCCCAGGCAGCCCGCTCGATGACCCTCATCCTGCTCCCCTGATACCGACAACCTGAAGGGATAATCTCCGCATCTATTACAAGTATAGACGCGGAGATTTCCATGCAGATTGTATCTGTTCAGAGATTCAGATATTCTTTAAGGGCTTCGACATATTCTTCAAATGCTTTTCTACCTTGTTTTGTCACCCGGCAGACAGTTCTGGTTTTCTTCCCGACAAATCCTTTCTCCATGGAGATATATCCGGCAGTTGAAAGTTTGTCGAGCTGCACACTGAGATTACCTGCGGTTGCTTCGGTTTTCTCTTTTAGAAAGACAAAATCCGCCTCGTCAACATTCATAAGAATCGACATAACCGCAAGACGTAGTTGCGAGTGCAACAGCGGATCAAGTTCTCTCATTTCTCCTCGACTTTAATCTTTCGTGAAATGATGAATGCCGGAACAATGAACATCAACAGGAAGCAGAGAATGTATAGCGGCACCACCCAGGAATAAAGCAAGGGTATCTGACTGAGAGAGCAGATTATTATTGCGAAGCCCGAAAAAATCGAGAACAGGCCTCCAAATACATAAGAACTTTCGCGAAGAAGCAAACCGCTGACGGCAGCTCCGAAGCCAACAATGATAAATGCGTAGTAGAACATCGCGAGCCAAGCCATCGGGTATCCACATTGCTGTGCGATAAAGCAGGCTATAGTCACCCCGATGGCGATATAACCAACGCATTTCCATATCCCTTCGCTTACCTTATCAAGATAAGTCTTGGCTCTGCTCCTCTTTTCCCTGCCGTTAGCAAGAATGATGTTTGCCGGTATGCCGATAACGGGAATGGCGAACCATACAAAGTTAAACCACGGGTTATGCGTGGTTGAAAGGAGAATCCATGCAGCAAGTGCTGTGATGATTACCAGTACGCCCCACATCACCGAGATTCTGAGGTCGGGTGAAGCGACTCTGCGCTTCGTGCTTTGAATCATGGAGGCTATCAGCTCCATGCTCTCTTGCGGTGTCAATTTCTTCTCTTCCATATTCTGGAGATTTAATAGTTTGTAAATCGGTTTAGAATATAAACCACATCTGTCTTAAAAAAGAGCGGACGCGCGTCACCACTCTGATTTCAGTTGCAAAGTTAATGCGGTTTATGTTATAAACCAAATTTTGAAGCAACTTTTTTATTTTATCGCCCTTACCCCTTTCACGTCAAGACTGAGCCTCAGATATTATAAGTATCTTTTACGCAACTACAAGAGTCCATGACGTAGTTTACGCCTATGAATTTTTAACTGTGACACTATGGTATGTATTTACCAAGTTAAATCTTATTTTATCTTCCTTCTACCCCCAAGAAAATCCTCACCGTCAAACCTCTGCGGAGTAAACATTCCATAAAATTGCTAATTTTCATGGATACTACTCCCAATGTAACCCATTTATATTTAGATATTTAAACTTATAAATATCTTTTTTTGATTTATTAATTAAATTTTTGTATAAATATATTTTGATTTTTTAAAAATATAATTTATCTTTGCAAATGAAAACTCAAACAAGATTCCATATGAAAAAAGCACTCACTTATTTGGCGATTGCCACTATCTCAAGCTTTCTTTGGTCAGCTTGTTCTGACTATGACAAGCCTGACTTCAAAACATCTGAGGTCTTCCCTTCTTCAATAGAGGCAACCAGCGATTCACACGTCATTTCACAAGACCAAGATATCACAATTGCAAATCATGTACTAGGATACCCATCTACCAAAAGTATCAACCCAGATGCCGATATTCAGTACGTTTTGCGTGAATCAACCACTCGCAGTTCCGAAAATTGCAGAGACACACTTGCCTATATCTGTAATTTCCCAAATGACGAAGGATTCGTCATTGTATCCGCAGATAACCGTGTCTACCCCGTACTTGCATTTTCAAAAGAAAGCAATTTTTCTTATGAAAATAAAATAGCAAAGGAAAATTTCATTGATAACATCGATGCATATATTTCTAACGCTAACGCCAACGCCACAACCAGCTATTCCTTTGATGCGGATAGTTTTGACAGTTGCTATGCCGTCAATCCTATCATAAAAACATCCATTGGCCAAGGTGCTCCTTGGAACAAATATGTTGAGATTGACAATCACCCTGGTGATGCGGCAGGGTGTGTCGCAGTGGCAACTGCTCTAGTTATGAGTCACACATGCCACAAGCTTAAATATCATGGTGTTGAATATCCTATGAGATCTATCGTAGAAGCTATTCAAAAAGGACAGGCTTCCTCTTCTCAGAATTCAAACAATTCATCTCCCCAGAAAATTGTCGGTGGATACACTCACGACCTGCCTACCTACTCTTACGAACAAGCAGTTGATTCAATGGCAAAAATCCTTTATTGGATTGGCAAGGATGTAGGAATGGTATACGGAAGTCAGAGTTCTGCAAATAGCAAACGTGCATTCGATCTTTGTAAATCTTTAAATTTCTCAATACCTTCAGGATACGCCACCTATAATCTCACTGAAATTGTAGATTATCTTGACAATAATTATATAGTGTACATGAGAGGCAACAATCTCTCTAGCGGTGGCGGTCATGCATGGGTAGCCGATGGTTGTTATTTTTGTGTCGATCAGTCCAATAATGACAAAAAATACAACGCCTATATCCACTGTGATTGGGGATGGGAGGGAAGTGGTAATGGCTTCTTCACAGGAGAAGTATTTAATTTACCGTCCCGATCTTATGCCCCCAAGAACTATTTTGCAGTTCTTAGAGATGCAACTCTATAATTGACCTCAATTTTCAATCTTAAAATCCTTAATATGAAAGTATTCTCACTTTCCATAGCCTTCCTCATGCCTCTAATGGCCTACTGCGAGTCTTATTTCAAGGACGGTACAAGATGGGTTGTGGAATATTTCGGCACATCCACTCCTGAGGGGGTGCAATGGGCTGAGACATATTCCTTGCAAACTACCCCTGATTCCGATGGAAAGAACGCTTTAGGTCTCTTCGTGGAAAAAGAACCGGGAGCAGAGCCTGACCTCATTACTTTTATCAAAACCGAAGGGGAGAAGGTGTTTTTCGGAAATACCACCGACAACAACTGGTATCTTCTATATGACTTCGGACTAAACATCGACGACACCTGCACCGTTTACAACCTCCCCCGAAAGCCCGGGGAGGCCCCGGAAGCTGTTGTCGTGAAATGTCTGGACATCGACACCTGGGACAATTCCCTTAATTGGCCCACAATGACCCTCGGAATTTTTGAAGAGAGCAGTTCCGACTTTGAGCGACCTGACAAATGGCTCCCCGGATTAGGCGCAAGAACGGGAGTAGTTGAAAACACAATGTTCGGGATGGATGGCTTGGGTTCATGGATTTCCGAAGTGTGGTCAGACAATGAACTGGTATATCGCTGTTCCCTCTCTTCAGCAAATCAAATCAACATTGAGGAGAATCAGGACCTCATCCGTTTACATGACGGCACTCTCCACATAAACAGTGCCTCCGACACTACCTGCAACATCTTCTCAGCTGACGGCACATTGCTGGAGACATTAAACGTAGCGGCCAACGGAACCACCCTACCTCTCCCCGCGAAAGGGGTTTACATCGTGGCTATCGGCTCCCGCTCCTACAAGGTGATGGTGCCGTAAATGGGTAGTGAAAACGTTAACTTTAAAAAAATTACATTTTTAATGGTCGCCCGGATGGTTTTCTCAGAAAAATTTCGTAATTTTGCACCATATTCCACAGGTTATGACCAGACATGCCTCAAACATATCGGCGCACAAACGAAAGCGTGTTTTTCTGTCGGGCACATCAGCTGCACGGCTCCCTTTTTCGGGGGCTTCCGTGTGCCTTGATGTGGAGATTATGCGCCGACCCATGTCCGGCCTCATCGAGCAGGTAAAAATTTTAACAATATAATGGATTGGACGCCATGAGCAATCATGGTGTCCATTCCATTTTTAAAACTTTTCGAATTAAGTGAAAATAGGTGTTGTTATGGGCTCCACCAGCGACTGGGGAGTCATGAAAGCCGCCACTGAGACCCTCTCTCAGTTTGGCGTTGAGTTTGAAACTAAAGTGCTCAGCGCACACCGCACTCCGGCTGAACTCGAAAAATGGGTCAGCGGGCTGCGCGAACGTGGATTCGCTGCCGTTATCGCTGCCGCAGGTGGCGCCGCTCACCTCGCAGGTGTAGTGGCCGCATTCACTACCCTGCCGGTTATCGGTGTGCCTATCAAAGCCCGCACTCTCGACGGCCTCGACTCGCTCCTCTCTATGGTGCAGATGCCTTCCGGAATACCCGTGGCTGTCGTGGCGATCGACGGCGCCAAGAATGCCGCCCTCCTCGCCGTGGAGATGCTCGCAATAACCGACCCGCAGCTCAAACAGAGAATGGACGACTTCCGCCGCGCCCAGGCTGAGAAGGTGCTCGCCTCCACTCTCGACTGACTCTATCACACTCCCTCCCACAGACTAAACTTGACAACATGACACCATACAGAATTTTTGTAGAGAAACGTGAGCCGTATCGCGTCGAGGCCGAAAGCCTCCGCAAGGAGCTCAACTCTAATCTCGGTCTCGATATCCGCGACCTCCGTATGCTCTGCGTATACGACCTTTTCGGCTTCACTCCCAAACTCGTGGAGAGCAGCTCGTATAAGGTGTTCGGCGAACCGGCTACCGACACCGTCTCAAAAGAGGTGGACTTCGAAAACCGTCCTTTCCTGGCTATCGAGTCGCTCCCGGGTCAGTTCGACCAGCGCGCAGCAGCCGCCGAGGAGTGCGTCAAACTCATCCAGCCTGACGCCGATATCGAAATCCGCAGCGCCAAACTCCTTATCTTCGACCCCTCGGTGGGTCCGGAGGAGATGAAACGCATTGAGCATTATTGCATCAATGCCGTGGAGTCGCGCAAGAAGGACCTCTCTCTGCTCGCAGCCCCTGAACGTGCCGCCGCAAAACCGGTGGCTGTGCTCGACGGATTCAGAAACATTACCCCCGACCAGGCCCCGGCTTGGTGCAAGGAGAAGGGTCTCGCCATGAATGGCGACGACCTTATGGAGGTGGTGAACTATTTCTCGAAGGAGGGCCGCGACCCTAACGAGACTGAACTCCGGATTCTCGACACTTATTGGAGCGACCACTGCCGACACACTACTTTCACAACTGAACTGACTGATATTAAGGTTGACGATTCTTTCGCTTCGGCCGACCTGGAGGAGAGCCTCCGCCAGTGGAACGAGATCCGTAAGGAACTGGGCCGCGAGAATAAACCGCTCTGCCTGATGGACCTCGCCACTATCGGCGCCCGCTATCTACGTAAGAAGGGCCTCCTCAACGACCTCGAGCAGAGCGAGGAGAATAACGCTTGCAGCATCTATGTCGACGTCGACGTCGACGGCAAGACGGAACAGTGGCTCCTGCAGTTCAAGAACGAGACTCACAACCATCCTACCGAAATCGAACCGTTCGGCGGCGCCTCAACCTGTCTTGGCGGCGCTATCCGCGACCCGTTGAGCGGACGCAGCTACGTCTACCAGGCTATGCGCGTCACGGGTGCCGGCGATATCTATAAGCCTGTGGCCGAGACTATCGAGGGTAAGCTCCCGCAGCGTGTCATCTCGCTCCGCGCGGCTGCCGGATATTCATCTTATGGCAACCAGATCGGCCTGGCCACTACTCATGTGCGCGAGATATATCACCCGGACTATGTGGCAAAACGTCTCGAGGTGGGCGCCGTTGTCGGTGCCGTGAAAGCTTCTGACGTGCGCCGCGAGAGCCCGGCCGAGGGTGACGTGGTGCTGATGTTCGGCGGACGCACAGGCCGCGACGGCATCGGCGGTGCCACCGGCTCTTCGAAGGAGCATACCACTTCCTCGCTTGAAGAGTGCGGCAGCGAGGTACAGAAGGGTAACGCCCCGGAGGAGCGTAAGATAGCCCGTCTCTTCCGCCGTCCGGAGGTTACGCGCCTTATCAAGAAATCTAATGACTTCGGCGCAGGTGGCGTGAGCGTGGCCATCGGTGAGCTTACCGACGGCCTCGACATCTACCTCGACCGTGTCACTACAAAATATTCAGGTCTCAACACTACTGAGCTCGCCATCAGCGAGAGCCAGGAGCGTATGTCGGTGGTTGTGGAGAAGAAGGATATGGAGGAGTTCATGCGCTATTGCCATGAGGAGAACCTCGAGATCCGCCACGTGGCCGACGTCACCTCTACCGGCCGTATGCGTATGTTCTACGGCGACAAGGTCGTGGCCGACCTCAGCCGTGAGTTTATCGACTCGGCGGGCGCACGCCATTTCGCCGAGGCCACAATAGGCACAATCACCCCCACCGACCCGTTTGCCCGTGAGGTGAAGGGTGAGGATGTCAAGGAGAGAATGCTCAATCTTCTCGCCGATGATAATGTCACCTCTCAGAAGGGCCTCATCGAGCATTTCGACTCATCAATCGGTAAGTCTACAGTGCTTATGCCCTTCGGCGGCAAGACCCAGGGCACTGAGGCTCAGGTGTCGGTGCAGAAGCTCCCCGTGGGCAGCCACCACACCAACACCGCCTCTATGATGGCTTTCGGTTTCAATCCGTTCCTTACAAGCTGGAGCCCCTATCATGGCGCGGCTTATTCTGTGGTTGAGGCCGTCAGCAAGGCTGTGGCAGCAGGTGCCGACTATGAGAGGATGCGTTTCTCTTACCAGGAGTATTTCGAGCGTATGCACTCGCGCCATTCATGGGGCAAACCGCTCGCCGCGCTTCTCGGCACACTCCGTATGCAGACAGAGCTCGGCCTGGCCTCTATCGGCGGCAAGGACTCTATGAGCGGCACTTTCGCCACCATCAGCGTCCCCCCCACTCTGATCGCTTTCGGTGTGGCTCCTGTGGACAGCCGCAATGTGATCTCGCCTGAATTCAAGGAGGCTGGAAATTATCTCTATATCGTGCGCCATAACCCGCTCCCCTCGCTCATGCCTGACACTGAGCAGCTGAAACGTAATTATAAGATGATCCAGCGTCTCATCGAGGAGGGTACTATCGTATCGGGTTACGCACTCGGATTCGGCGGTCTCACGGAGGCCCTGGCCAAGATGAGCTTCGGCAACCGCGTGGGTGCTGAGGTGAAGGTGACCGAGGCCGACCTCTTCAACTATGGCAACGGAAGCATCGTGGTGGAGAGCAAGGACCATCTGAATCTCCCCGACTTCGACCTTATCGGCCGGACAATCGCTGCTCCTGAGCTGATTGTGAATGACGCCAAGGTCAGCATCGACGAGGCTTTCAAGGCTAACCGCGACCGTTTCACGGCTGTCTATCCCGACCGCACAGACGTATGCGGCAGCGTGGAGAACGCAAGCTCCGGAAGCAATGCCGCCGTTTATCCCGGCGAGCCGAAGGAGAATCCTGTGGTATACCTCCCGGTATTCCCCGGCACCAATTGCGACTATGATATGACGGCCTCTTTCGAGAAGGAGGGAGCCAAAGTGACATCTTCCGTATTCATCAATCTCACTCCGGAGGATATCGAGAAGTCGACATCCGATATGGCTGCCCATATCGACGCCTGCGACATCCTGGCATTCTCGGGTGGTTTCTCGGAGGGTGACGAACCTGACGGCAGCGGCAAGTTCATCGCCAGTGTCATCATGAACGAGAAGGTGAAGGCTGCCATCGAGCGTCTCCATGCACGCGGTGGTCTTATCTTGGGTATCTGCAACGGTTTCCAGGCTCTTGTGAAGTCGGGTCTTCTCCCATTCGGAAAGATCGGTGAGCTCTCTGCACAGTCGCCCACACTCTTCCACAACGATATCAACCGCCACATCTCTCAGATTGTGTCAACCCGCGTAGGCTCGGTAGCCTCACCCTGGCTGGCAGGTTTCGAGATCGGTGAGCTGCACTCTATAGCGGCTTCTCACGGCGAGGGTAAGTTTGTGGCCGACGCCGAACTGGCAGCCACTCTGCGTCGCAACGGCCAGATTGCTTTCCAGTATGCCGACAGCGAGGGTAACGCCACTATGGATTCACCAGCCAACCCGAACGGCTCCACAGAGGCTATCGAGGGTATCATCTCGCCCGACGGACTCATACTCGGCAAGATGGGCCACTCGGAGCGCTATGAGGAGGGGCTGATGAAGAACATCGCCGGCAACAAACGTCAGAACCTCTTCGCAAACGCTGTATCTTACTTCCGTAAAAAATAATAAAATAACGCAACACAGGCCCCGGCCTGTAAAAACAACACTATATAACTATGGCTAAAAGTTATGAAGCCTCTGGCGTGAATCTTGAAGCCGGCTACGAAGTGGTGAGCCGCATCAAGAAACATGTCTCTTCAACCAACCGTAAGGGTTGCATGGGAAATATCGGAGCCTTCGGCGGCATGTTCGACCTCGGTTCTTTGGGTTACAAGCATCCTATCCTGGTGAGCGGCACCGACGGTGTGGGCACTAAGCTGAAACTGGCTTTCGCCCTCGACAAGCATGACACCATCGGCATTGACGCCGTGGCTATGTGCGTGAATGATGTGCTGGCTCAGGGCGCCGAGCCTCTCCTCTTCCTCGACTATGTGGCCGTGGGCAAGAACCATCCCGCTGTTGTCGAGGCTATCGTGGCCGGTGTGGCCGAGGGTTGCCGCCAGGCAGGCTGCGCCCTCGTAGGGGGCGAGACCGCCGAGATGCCGGGCATGTATGCCGAGGATGACTATGACATCGCCGGATTTACCGTAGGCGCAGTAGAGAAGGATAAGCTTATCGACTGCTCCAAGGTGAAGGCGGGCGACGTGCTCGTGGGAATAGCTTCTTCGGGTGTGCATTCCAACGGTTTCAGCCTCGTGCGCAAGGTAGTGGCCGACAATAACCTCGACCTCAACAAGAAGTATGAGGAGACAGGCGACCAGACTCTCGGCGAGATGCTCCTCACCCCCACCCGCATCTATGTGAAGCAGGTGCATGAGGTGCTCAAGGAGGTCGACGTGCACGGTATTGCCCATATCACCGGCGGAGGTTTCGACGAGAATATACCCCGTATCCTCTCCGAGGGTCAGGGCATTGAGGTGAAGGAGGGTTCATGGGAGATTCTTCCGGTGTTCCGTCTCCTTGAGAAGTATGGCAAGATCCCTCATCGCGAGATGTTCAACATCTTCAACATGGGCATCGGCATGGTGCTCGCAGTGAATGAGGAGGATGCTCCCAAGGTAATCGACATTCTCACCAAGGCCGGAGAGAAGGCTTCTGTTATAGGCAAGATTGTCGAGGGTCAGGGTGTGACGATTCTTTGATATATTCAAGATTATCAAGATCATGAAGATAGCTGTATTTGCCAGCGGCAACGGTTCGAATTTCGAGGCCATTGCCAAGGCATGCCAGTCAGGGACGGTCGACGCGGAGGTTGTGCTCTGCGTCACCGACCGCCCCGGGGCTTACGTCGAGGAGAGAGCGGCCCGCTTCGGAATACCGATGCTGAGTTTCCGCCCTAAGGATTATGCCTCGAAACGTGAGTTCGAGACAATGCTTGTGGAGGAGCTGCGACGTCGCGACGTGCAGCTTATCTGTCTGGCAGGCTATATGCGCATTATCGGCGATGTGCTTCTGGAGGCCTACGAGGGGCGTATCATCAATATCCACCCCTCGCTTCTCCCCGCTTTCCAGGGGGCTGACGCTGTGGGTCAGGCCATGGATTATGGAGTGAAGGTGTATGGGGTGACCATACATTTCGTGGATGCCACCCTCGACGGTGGAAAAATCATCTCGCAGACCGCCATACCTTACGAGGGCTCTGACCGCGAGGCCCTGGAGGCTATGATACATGCGGCCGAACATGTGCTCTATCCTGCCACAATTTCAAAACTGATAAAACAATTCCATAATACGATATGAGAGCTTTAATTAGCGTAAGCGACAAGACGGGTGTGGTGGAATTCGCCACCGCGCTCAAGAATCTCGGTTGGGAGCTCATCGCCACCGGAGGCACCCTGAAGGTGCTCCGCAATTCCGGCCTTGAGGTGCTCGACATTCAGGACGTAACCGGTTTCCCCGAAATCTGCGAGGGCCGCGTGAAGACACTCCATCCCAAAGTGCACGGCGGTCTGCTCGGACGCCGCGACAGCGCCGAGCATATGGCGCAGCTTGCCGAAAACGGCATACAGACAATCGAACTGGTTTGCGTCAACCTCTACCCGTTTGAGGCTACAATAGCCAAGGAGGGTGTGACTATGGCCGACGCTGTGGAGAACATCGACATAGGCGGCCCCTCCATGCTCCGCTCGGCTGCAAAGAACTTCCGCGATGTAACCGTGGTGTGCGACCCTACTGACTACGCCACTGTAATCGAGGAGATCACCGCCAACGGCAACACTCTCCCCAAGACTCGCCTCAAGCTGTCGGCAAAGGCTTACACCCACACCGCTCTCTATGACAGCTGCATAGCCACATATATGCGCCGTCAGGCCGGACTCGACGAGAAACTTTTCCTCGCTTTCGATGCCATCCAGACACTGCGCTATGGCGAGAACCCCCATCAGGCCGCCACTTTCTACCGCGCTCCGAAGGAGGTGTCTTATTCTGTTGCACATGCACGTCAGCTCGGCGGCAAGGAGCTCAGCTACAATAATATCCAGGATGCCAACGCGGCTCTCAATATCGTGCGTGAATTCGAGGAGCCTTTCTGCTGCGCCCTGAAGCATATGAACCCCTGCGGCGCCGGCATAGGGAAAGACCTGCTCGAGGCCTGGACACGTGCTTACGAGGCTGACAAGGTGAGCATATACGGCGGTATCGTGGCGATGAACCGTCCCCTCACAGCTGAGGTGGCACGCCTGATGAAACCGATCTTCCTTGAGATTGTGATGGCTCCCTCTTTCGAGCCTGAGGCTCTTGAGGTGCTCGCTTCAAAGAAGAACCTCCGTCTGCTTGAGGTGAAGATGGATAATGTAAAGGAGCCCCAGAAGCAGTATGTGGGTGTAAACGGCGGTCTGCTCGTTCAGGATTCTGACGTGGAGTGCAAGGATATCACTGCCGATATGTGCGTCACCGAACGCAAGCCTACAGAGAAGGAGCTCCGCGAGATGGACTTCGGTTGGAAGATTGTGAAGCACGTCAAGAGCAACGCCATCGTTGTTGTCAAGGATGGTGCCACAGCAGGTGTCGGCGCCGGACAGATGAACCGTGTGGGTTCGGCCGAGATTGCCCTCGAAGAGGCGAAGGCTGCCGGAATCACCGAGGGTCTTGTGCTTGCCTCCGACGGTTTCCTCCCCTTCGGCGACACCGTTGAGCTGGCCTCGAAATATGGTGTGACTGCCATAGTACAGCCGGGTGGAAGCATCCGCGACGAGGATTCAATCAAGGTGGCCAACGAGAAGGGCATTACAATGCTGTTCACCGGCATGCGTCATTTCAAACATTAATCAATACCGACTCTGCAGCATATGAAGAAAGTATTGGTAGTTGGCGGTGGCGGCCGATGCCACGCTATAGTGAAGGCCCTGCGCCGCTCACCCCAGGTGGAGAAGGTGTTCTGCGCTCCCGGAAATGCCGGAATAGCTGAGGATGCCGACTGTGTGGCTATCGGCGTGGAGGATGTCGACAACATCGTGAAGTTTGTCGGCGAGAATGGCATTGACCTCACTGTGGTTGGTCCGGAGGCTGCTTTGGCAGCGGGGGTGGTTGACGCCCTCGAAGCGGCGGGACACAAGGCTTTCGGCCCCACTAAGGCGGCCGCCCGCATTGAGAGCAGCAAGGAGTTTGCCAAACAGATAATGGCCAAGTATAATGTTCCTACGGCGGCCTACGAGGCGTTTGACGATTTCAACGCCGCCTGGGAATATGTGAAGAACCGTCCGCTGCCGGCCGTCATCAAGTATGACGGCCTCGCAGCCGGGAAGGGTGTGGTTGTGGCTCTCTCTTATGAGGAGGCCGAGGCTGCTCTCCGCGACATGCTTCTCGACTCAACATTCGGTAAAGGGCGTGTGGTGGTTGAGGATTTCCTCGACGGTCCGGAGTTCTCGTTCATGTGTGTCGTTTCGGGTCATAAGGTTTATCCTTTGGCTATGGCGCAGGATCATAAACGCGCCTATGACGGCGACAAGGGTCCGAACACCGGCGGTATGGGTGCCTATTCACCTGTGCCTTTCGTCACGGATGAGATACGCGCCATAGCTCTTGAGCAGATCATACAGCGCACTGCCGACGGCATGGTGGCCGAGGGTGTCCCCTTCAAGGGTGTGCTCTACGGCGGCCTCATACTCACGGCCGACGGTCCGAAGGTGATTGAGTTCAACGCCCGTTTCGGCGACCCTGAGACTGAGGTGGTGCTCCCCCGTCTTGAGAGCGACATCTACGACCTCTTCGAGGCGGCCGTGGATGGACGCGACTGCGAGACCCGCTGGAGCGACGACGCTTATCTTGGCGTGGTGTTGGCTTCGGAGGGCTATCCCGGTTCTTACAGCAAGGGTGCCGAGATAAAGGGTCTGGAGAATGTCAACGCTGAGGTGTATCATATGGGCACCAAGCGTGACGGCGACCGTCTGCTCACAGCCGGAGGGCGCGTGCTGATGGTGGTTGGCAAAGGTAAGACCATTACCGAGGCTAACGAGGCTGCCAAGGCCGAGATTGCCAAGATTGACTGCCCCACGCTCTTCCACCGCACCGACATCGGCAAGGCATCTCTTTAAGGATTTAAATTACCCCCAACAATCCCCCACAACAACACAACAATGATAATAAGCGGAACTGAATTAGCAAAAGCACTGAAGCAGGACGTGGCCGAACGCGTGGCTGAGGTGAAAGAGAAATATGGACGCCCCCCTCACCTCGTGGTTATCCTCGTGGGTGAGGATCCGGCAAGCCAGTCGTATGTGAAGGGTAAGGGTCGCGATGCCGAGGAGGTTGGCTTCAAGAGCACTACCATCCGTCGCCCGGCCGACATCACCGAGGAGGAACTCCTCGGGATGATTGCCGAACTGAACGCCGACGACTCAGTTGACGGCGTACTGGTGCAGCTCCCCCTCCCCCGCCACATCAATGAGGACCGTGTGATCGAGGCTATCGCCAAGGAGAAGGATGTCGACGGGTTCCACCCCGCCAATGTAGCCTCTCTCTGGCAGAAGCTCCCCTGCACTCTCCCCTGCACTCCCAAGGGTATCATAAAGATGCTCGACAAGGCTGGTGTGCAGATCGAGGGTAAGAAGGCTGTAGTGATCGGCCGCAGCAATATCGTCGGTCTCCCGGCAGCCAAACTGCTGCTCGACCGCAACGCCACCGTCACCATAGCCCACAGCCGCACGAAAGACCTGGCAAAGGTTGCATCTGAGGCTGATATACTTGTGGTGGCTATCGGCCGTCCCAAATTTGTCACAGCTGATATGGTTGGCGAAGGTGCCGCCGTAATCGACGTGGGCGTGAACCGCGACCCTGAAACCGGCAAACTCTGTGGCGATGTCGACTACGCCGCCGTCTGTGAGAAGGCTTCGGTCATCACCCCTGTGCCGGGTGGCGTAGGCCCCATGACCCGCGCCTGCCTTATGGAGAACACCCTCGAGTGCTTCCTCCGCAAAATGGGAGAATAATTTGTAGGGACGTGCCTCTGGCATGTCGGCCACAACCCGATTTATCAAAAACAAGAAACAATATACATCATCAGAAATGATTGAAAGATACGGACGAGACGTGATGCGCGAAGTATGGACTGAGGAAAACAAGTTCCGCGCATATCTCAAAGTAGAGCTCCTCGCCGCCGAGGCCTGGAGAGAACTGGGTGTCGTGCCCGCCGAGGATGTGGAGAAGCTCAACGCAAACGCCACATTCAATATTGACCGCATAAAGGAGATTGAGCTCCAGACCCGCCACGACATCGTGGCCTTCACCCGCACCGTGAGCGAGAGCCTCGGTGAGGAGCGCAAGTGGGTTCACTACGGACTCACCTCAACCGACGTTGTCGACACCGCCAACGGCTACCTCTTCAAACAGGCCAACGAGATTCTTCTCAAGGATATCGAGGAGTATATCGAGATGCTCAAGAAGCAGGCAATCCGTTTCAAGAAACTCCCCTGCATAGGCCGCACACACGGCATTCATGCCGACATCACCTCTTTCGGTCTGAAATGGGTGCTCTGGCTGGCTGAGATGCGCCGCAATCTCGAGCGTTTCAAGGCTGCCGCCAAGGGTGTCGAGGTAGGCAAGGTGAGCGGTGCAGTGGGCAACTTCGCCAACATACCCCCCTTCGTGCAGGATTACATCTGCGAGAAACTCGGCATAGACAGCTCTGATGTAAGCACACAGGTTATCCAGCGCGACCGCCACGCCTATTACATGGCAACTCTCGCACTGATCGGCGCAAGCCTCGAGCAGATGGCTCTTGAGGTGCGCAATCTCCAGCGCACCGAGGTGCATGAGGTGGAGGAGGCTTTCGGCAAAGGCCAGAAGGGTTCTTCAGCCATGCCTCACAAGCGCAACCCGGTGAGCAGCGAGAATATCTGCGGATGCGCACGCGTGCTGCGCGGCTACATGACTACCGCCTACGAGAACGTGGCCCTCTGGCACGAACGCGACATCTCGCACTCCGCCACCGAGCGTATCATCATGCCCGACGCCACAATCCTGCTCGACTATATGCTCAACCGCATGAAGGGTATCCTGGAGAATCTCGTGGTGTTTGAAGACCAGATGATGGCCAACATCTACCGCACCAACGGTGTGATCTTCGCACAGCGTGTGATGAACGCCCTCATCGACAAGGGCTTCGTTCGTGAGAAGGCTTACGACACCGTACAGCCTATCGCCATGAAGGCCATGAGCCTCGGAGCATCTTATCAAGACCTCCTGAAGCAGGATCCCACCGTGATGGGTGCTCTCACCGAGGAGGAGCTCGACAACTGCTTCACTCTTGAATATTACTTCAAGAATATCGACCACATCTACAAACGCAATAAATTAGAAGAATAATGTCGGAAAGATTAGTTGTAATCGGCTCTCAATGGGGCGATGAAGGTAAAGGAAAGATTACCGACTATTTCGCATGCCGCGCCGATATGGTGGTTCGCTACCAGGGTGGCAACAACGCCGGCCACAGCGTGATGTTCAACGGCCACAAGTATTCGCTGCAGAGCATCCCCTCGGGCATCTTCAACCCCAACACCGTAAACGTGATGGGTAACGGAATGGTGGTGAACCCTGAATCTGTGCTCGTGGAACTCGACCGCCTGCACAACCAGGGTGTGACCGACTATCAGCTCTATATCTCTGACCGCGCTGCCATGGTTATGCCCTGGCATTCGGCTCTTGACGGAGCTTACGAGGGTCTGAAGGGTGGCAAGCTTATCGGCACTACCAAGAAGGGTATCGGCCCGGCCTACAGCGACAAGTACAGCCGCGTGGGCCTCCGTATGGGCGACCTTCTCGAACCGGAATATTTCGCGGAGCGTCTCCAGGCCGCCCTCGATGAGAAGAATATGGAGCTCAAGATGCTCGGCCTTCCTACTTACGATTTCCAGGAGGTCTACGACCGCTATATGGAGATTGCCAAGATCTTGGGTCCGCGCATCGTCGACACTTCCGACCTCATCAACAAGGCACTTCTCACCGACAAGAAGATTCTTTTCGAGGGAGCCCAGGGTATGATGCTCTGCATCGACCATGGCACATATCCTTTCGTAACATCATCCACACCCTCATCGGCAAGCGTGCCTGTAGGTGCCGGTATCTCACCGAAGTGGATCGACAATGTGGTGGGTGTGGCAAAGGCTTACTGCACCCGCGTGGGCGAGGGTCCCTTCCCCACCGAGCTGCATGACGAGATCGCCCACGAGATCCGCGAGCGCGGCCATGAGTATGGCACAGTCACCGGCCGTCCCCGCCGTGTGGGTTGGTTTGACGCCGTTGTAGCACGCTACACCAGCCGTCTGGCAGGCATCGACAATTGGGCGCTCATGCTCTTCGACGTGCTCTCAGGCCTCGACAAGGTGAAGATCTGCACTCACTATGAACTTGACGGCAAGATTATCGACACTCCCCCCTCAACCATCTCCAAGCTTGCCCGCTGCAAGCCTGTTTTCATCGAGATGGAAGGTTGGAAGGAGGACATCACCGGCATAAAGAGTTTCGACGAACTCCCCGAAGCCGCCAAGGCTTACGTGGCCAAGATCGAGGAACTCACCGGTGTGCCTGTAGGAGTGATCTCTGTGGGTCCCGACCGCACACAGACCGTAATCCTCTCCGAGAAGCTCAAGAACTTTTAGAGTGTGTTTACTTTTAACTCGCGTTAAGACTGAGAGGATTTTTTGAATGATTTTCGCAAGTTGAAGAAGGAGCATAGCGGGCTATGCGACTGATGAGACTTGGCGAAAAGCATCAAAAAAGACCTCAGGATTAATGCGAAACTTAAAAAAATAAATACATTCTTTAATTAAAAATCAACTTGTGTGTTAAAAGTAAACACACTCTAACTCTAACCTCAAACCCCAAACGAAATGTCATTTCTAACTGAAAAAGTCAACGAGGAAGGCATGACGTTCGACGACGTCCTGCTCATCCCCGCATATTCTGAGGTCATTCCCAACATGGTGGACGTGAAGACCCGTTTCTCACGCAACATCACCCTGAACATCCCTATCGTCTCTGCAGCGATGGATACCGTGACCGAAGCTGCCATGGCAATAGCCATAGCCCGTCAGGGTGGCATAGGTGTCATCCACAAGAACATGTCGATCGAGCGTCAGGCCGACCAGGTGAGAAAGGTGAAACGTGCCGAGAGCGGCATGATCTTCGATCCTGTCACCATCACTCCGGAGCAGACCGTTGGTGACGCTCAGCGCATGATGCACGAGAATCATATCGGTGGCATTCCCGTTGTGGATGCCGAGGGTAAGCTCGTGGGTATCGTCACCAACCGCGACCTCCGTTTCCAGACTGACGAGAGCCTCGCCATCTCTGAGGTTATGACCAAGGAGAATATCATCACCACCACCAATCCCGATCTCGCCGAGGCTTCGCAGATTCTGCTCCGCCATAAGATTGAGAAACTTCCTGTGGTTGATGCCGAGAACCGTCTCGTGGGTCTCATCACTTACCGCGACATCACAAAAATCCAGGATTATCCCAATGCCTGCAAGGATAGCAAGGGTCGTCTCCGCGTAGCCGGTGGCGTGGGTGTGACAAGCGACACACTGAAGCGTGTCGAGGCTCTGGTCAACGCCGGAGTCGACGCTGTGGTGATCGACACCGCCCATGGCCACTCTGCCAACGTTGTTAACACTCTCAAGGCCGTAAAGGCCCAGTTCCCGCAGATTGACGTGCTCGTGGGCAATATCGCCACAGCCGAGGCTGCCGAGTATCTCATCGCCAACGGTGCCGACGGCATCAAGGTGGGTATCGGTCCGGGTTCTATCTGCACCACACGTATCGTGGCCGGTGTGGGTGTGCCCCAGCTTAGCGCTATCTTCAACTGCTCGAAGGTGGCCGCCAAACATGGTGTGCCTGTTATCGGCGACGGCGGTCTCCGCTATTCAGGCGACGTGGTGAAGGCTATCGCAGCCGGCGCCGACTGTGTGATGATGGGCTCCATGCTCGCCGGCACAGAGGAATCGCCGGGTGAGACAATCATCTACAATGGCCGTAAATTCAAGGCTTACCGTGGCATGGGCTCAATCGAGGCTATGGAGGCCGGCTCAAAGGACCGTTACTTCCAGAGCGCTACCTGCGACTCAAGCAAGTTCGTTCCGGAGGGTATCGTGGCCCGTGTGCCTTACAAGGGTACACTCTCCGAGACCATCTACCAGCTTCTCGGCGGTCTGCGCTCAGGCATGGGCTATTGCGGCGCCAAGGATATCGAGGCTCTCCACAACGCCCGCTTCGTGCGCATCACCTCTGCCGGTGTGATTGAGAACCATCCTCATGATGTCACCATCACGAAGGAGGCCCCCAACTATTCACGTGCCGAATAATTTTAATTTCTGACAATGGAAAAAATCATAATATTGGACTTCGGATCGCAGTACACACAGCTCATCGCACGTCGCGTGCGTGAGCTCAACGTGTATTGTGAGATCCATCCTTTCAACAAGATTCCGGAACTCGATGCCGATGTGAAGGGTGTGATCCTCTCAGGTTCACCCTCCTCCGTGCGCGACGCCGACGCTCCGAAACCTGACCTTAGCCATATCAAGGGCCACTATCCCCTGCTTGGCGTATGCTACGGCGCACAGCTCCTGGCTGCCGAATTCGGCGGCGACGTGGAGGGTGCCCCCTCTCGCGAGTATGGCCGCGCCATGCTCACTGTGGTTGATAAGATTGACGCCCTGATGCTCAACGTCCCCTCACCCACACAGGTGTGGATGAGCCATGGCGACACCATCACCCGTCTCCCCGAGAACTACCACATCATCGGCTCTACCGAGAATGTGAAGGCTGCCGCCTATCATATCGAGGGTGAGCAGACCTGGGGCATACAGTTCCATCCGGAGGTTTACCATTCAACCGACGGCACTCAGATTCTCGCCAACTTCGTGATGGGTATCTGCGGCTGCTCAGGCACATGGAGCCCTGACTCATTCATTGAGACAACAGTTGCCGAGCTGAAGGAGAAGATTGGCGACGACCGCGTTATTCTCGGTCTGTCGGGTGGTGTCGACTCCTCTGTGGCCGCCATGCTTCTGCACAAGGCCATAGGCGATCGCCTCACCTGTATCTTCGTCAACAACGGTCTGCTCCGCAAGAATGAGTTCGAGGATGTGCTCGATTCTTACAAGAACATGGGTCTGAATGTAATCGGCGCTGATGCGAGCGAGCGTTTCTGGAACGACCTCAAGGGTGTGACTGATCCCGAGCAGAAGCGTAAGATTATCGGCCGCGATTTCGTGGAGGTGTTCAACGCCGAGGCCAAGAAGATAGAGAACGCCAAATGGCTTGCCCAGGGCACCATCTATCCCGATGTTATCGAGAGCTGCTCTGTGAAGGGACCGTCGGCCACAATCAAGAGCCACCACAATGTAGGCGGTCTTCCCGAGGAGATGGATCTCAAGATTGTAGAGCCGCTCCGTCTTCTCTTCAAGGATGAGGTGCGCCGCGTAGGCAAGGCCATGAACATGGACCAGCGTCTGTTAGGCCGTCATCCCTTCCCCGGACCCGGTCTGGGTATACGCATCATCGGTGAGGTTACACCTGAGAAGGTACGAGTGCTTCAGGAGGCTGACGCCATCTTCATCAACGGGCTCCGCAACGCCGGGCTGTACGACTCCGTATGGCAGGCGGGTGTGATGCTTCTTCCCGTGCAGAGTGTCGGTGTGATGGGTGACGAGCGCACCTACGAGAGCTGTGTGGCGCTCCGTGCCGTAATCTCGACCGACGGCATGACGGCAGACTGGGTACATCTCCCCTACGAGTTCCTGGCCAACGTCAGCAACGAGATCATCAACAAGGTACGCGGCGTCAACCGCGTAGTCTACGACATCTCCTCCAAGCCACCGGCAACAATCGAGTGGGAGTAACCCCCCAGGAATAACCCCCTCCGGGAATAACCCTTCCCTACGGGAATGATTATTCCCACCTGATGTAGGGACGCGCCGCGGCGCGTCCACCGCGACAAAAAACCGACCAAAAAAAACCGACAAAAAAAAACGACAAAACACAATCGAGTAGGAGGTAAACACTAATCGTAGGTGTTTATCTCCTACTTTCGT
>CANPMT010000015.1 GCA_947575235.1 uncultured Porphyromonadaceae bacterium | reverse complement strand
AGGTTAACAGAAGATTGGTTGTCGGGACGACAATCAATTTTTTTTGTGCCTATATATACCTATATACTATACATCTATTATACTATACATCTATACTATACATCCCTACATATAAGTGAGGGGAGGCCCGTGGGCCTCCCCTCTTGATTGCGGACGCGTATTGACGAGTGTGTCAGAGACTTTTCTTTCCCCAATATGTTGTTGTAGTGGTGAGTCCGGCAAAGACTATAGTGGCACGGCGATCGGCATCCTCCCAGTCGCATTCGCGCTTGAGATAGAGCTCGGTGTCGCCTACTTTCAGTATCGAATTGTCTGCAGCATAGCTCCATGTGGCGCCATCCCAAACACCTCCGCTGACTGTATGGTCATCGTTCAATGTCATGGATGCCGATTCCTTCATGTTGGCGAAGCTATAGGCCATATCAATCACCTCCCAGTCACCTGCCAGTTCAGCCTCGGCTATGGCGAGCGCGGGAACTGCACCGTAACGCTCGGGCATTACCAGGGGCCAGCCATCTTTTGTCCAGACGATGCTGCGGACGTGACCCATCATAAGGGCATTGCTGGCATCGTTGCCATTTATTCCGGCCGGGAAACGGGCCTGTGAAGCGTAATACCAGTTACCTTCGCCATCCTCAAAGACTGTGCAGTGCGAGAAGCCTACCCAACCGGGAGAGTTGGCGAATTTATAGGGATGAGTCACTACTGGAAGCGCATCCCCGCCGTTATCGGTGATATTGACACCACGGATATCCGTGTAAGGGCCATCGATATTCTTCGACCTTGCGACACGGGTATTGTAAGCCACGCTCAATTCATCGTAAGCGAGGAAGAGATAATAATAGCCATCGCGGTAAATCACCTCCGGACCCTCAGAGCCTTGCCAGCGGTTGCCCGACTGACGTGTGGCAATCAGCTTGCCATAGCCGGCAATATCAGCCCCGCTACCCCAGGGATTACCCAACTGGGCAGCCACCTTTCCGGTGGAGGGATCAAGTTTCACAGCCGCTATACCGCTATGCCATGAGCCATAGATCATCCAATGCTCACCTGAACCGGTAACCAACACCGAGGGGTCTATTGCATTGAATTTATAATAGCAGTTCCCCCAGTCGGTAGGTGATACATTGAAGTTGAGACCCTTGTCAGAGGCATTTGTAATCACATACCCCTTGTCAACCCAGCCGGCATTATCGGCGGGATTGCTGTTCTCCATCATACCGATAAAGGCACGCTCACCCCACGAATTGTCGCCGTTGATATAACCCGGCACCACAATGGAATAATACATACGGTAGAGGTCGTCGCGCACCTTCACCACGCTCGGAGCCCAGTATCCGAAGAGATTCTCATCAGGAGCGGCGGCCTCCAGTCCCATACCGGCGCGTATCTCGTTGAGTTTGGGCACCACCCATTCAGGAAGAGCGGGCATTGTGCCGCCGAGATATTCCCAGTTGATAAGGTCGAGCGAACGGCGTGCATGGAAATGGCCACCCTCGGTATGTGCGTTGCCGTAAGAGGCATCGGTCTGATACATATAATAGTAACCGTCGGCAGCCTTCACCACGCTCGGGTCATGAACGTTGGCAAGGTTCCACTGGCTGCGGCTACCCCATCCCGCCAGGTCGACATAATAGTCGGGGTATGACGGACCGCGGTAGTAAGCTAACTGCTCCTCTAAGCTCCCCTCACCTGTGGTGAATGTGAAGTCGGGCGAATATATCACCCCACCCTTATACTCATTCATAAAGGCGCGTACATGATATTCGCGGCCGGGAGCGAGCCCGGTGATAGTGGCCTTGATGGTATCACCTGACACAGTTGCGTCATAGACACTGCCGTAGATTGTGGGGTTCTCAGTCTCGGCCACCACATAACCGGCTTTGGTGTAGCGGGTGTCGCTCTTCATCTGATAGAGGGCAGTGAACGAAGCGTAGACACCGCCGCATTCCACCTCTACCGGAGTTTCGATAAGTATACCCTCCCCCTCGGGGAAAGTCACCTCATCCTCGCTGCAGGCCCCTAAGAGAAGGAGACCTGCGGCAAGACATGATGTATATCTCAGTATTTTCATACGATACAATAATTAATTGATTTGTGGCGGCTGACGCGCCGGAGCGCGTCAGCCACTTTATTACATTTCCCATCCGGGGGTCTGCGGCAGACCGGTCTTCACAATCTCGCTGTAAGGTATGGGGAACCAGTAGTTCTTGGGTGAGTTGAACACTCGCTCAGGATAAGTGCTGGCCGGGCCATAGACAAACTTCGAGGCCTGCTCGGGATGGATTGTCACACCATAGAGGTTGTAGACCTGCTGATAACGGGGGAGGTTGGTCTCGGATGATTTTGACTTACCCTCGAAGAGTTTCCAGCGGCGCTCGTCGAAATAGCGGTGATCCTCAAAACAGAGCTCTATGCGCCGCTCGTTCTGGATACGCTCGCGGAGCTCGCTCTGGGTCATGCCGCTGTATTCGGGCATACCCACACGCGCACGGAGCTCGTTGATGTATTTGTAAGCGTCGTTGGTGCGCCCTGCCTCGTTGAGGGCCTCGGCGGCGTTGAGCAATATCTCACCGTAGCGGAAGATAGGACAAGCCTTGCTGTAGCTGGTGGGATTGTTCCACGACATGTTCGACACATACTTCTTCGTATAGTAGCCGGTCATCGTGCCTCCGTGGAGCGACTGATAGTCGATACCTGTGCCGAAAGTCACGTCCACCTCACGCTCCTCGTTGTTGAGGGCGTCGCCCCATACAGAACCATGATGGAAGACTGTCTGCTCAAGACGCGGGTCGCGGTTTACGTAAGGATTCTGCGGATCATAAGTCGGGTCTTTGTCGATGGGAAGACCGTTCTTTGTCTCGTAGGCATCCACGAAATTCTGGGTCGGGTTGTTACGTCCTGTAGATGTGGCCGAACCTGAGAAACCGCAGGGTGAGAAGGCCAGCTCGATGGTGTACTGTGTCCATACCGAACGGCTGAGGATATACTCGTTGTTATGCACCGGATTGGTGGTGAAGCACTCGTAGTAGTTCTGCTCAGGATTATTGTCGGCTGTGGTGTAGAGACGGTAAGGGTTGCTCTGGGTGGCATTCTTGTTGATGAAGTCAAGACAAGCCTGGGCAGCCTCGTTCCACCACTCCTGATTGTTGGTGGGGTTGTTGAGCGGAGATGCACGGTATACCAATGCGCGGGCCTTGAGCGCGTAGGCGGCCGCACCGTTGATACGTCCCCAGTTCTCATCCTCGTTGCTGTAGCGGAACGGGAGGTTATCCTTATACTTGTCGCATTCGTCGGCAATCCATTTCAGCACGTCGGCCGAGGGGGTACGCACGGGGAGAGTAACGCCGGGCTCCAGAATGATGGGCACACCGTTCTCATCGTCGCCCACGATGGGGAGGTCGCCAAACCATGCGCAGAGATCCATATGGAGAATGGCACGTATCATGAGCGCCTCAGCCACCCAGCGGTCGTAGAGACGGTTGTCGTCGCCACTCTTCTCACTGTTGCCGATTACTGAAGATTTTGCATTCTTGGCAAACTGGTTGCAGGCACGGATACCTTTGTAATAGTTGGTCCAGAAGCCGGATGCGTAGGCGTGGTTGTTGGCTGAGAAACCGTCAGAGACAAGAGTGTGGTAGTTCACACCTGCCCAGTAGCAGATGGCGTTGTCGGTCATACAGTCGCGCGAGGAGTTGTCGCTGCCCGCGATGGCGCCGAACGCATCGGGGAGATACACATACAGGCGTGCGAGGAAGCCTCGTGTCATGTCATAGTCGTCGAAGACGTTGTCGGCCTGCTGTGTGAGGTCAACCTCTTTGTCCAGGTAATCGCTGCAAGAGCTGCCCCCGAAAGCGAGGGCAACCATTGCGGCTATTGATAATATCTTGGATTTCATTTCGATTCTTGTTAGATTAGAAGGTTACGTGTAAACCGAAGTTGAATGTGCGGGTCTTCGGATACCACCAGCAGTATGACATCGGCTTCTCGGGATCCATACCCTTGGGGAGGTGGCTCCAGTTGCAGATGTTGTACGCACTGAAGTAGAAGCGGCACTGGGTCATGTGAATCTTTGAGATGAGACTCTTCGGGAGTGAATAGCCGAACTCAATGTTGCGGAGGCTCAGGTAATCACCGTTCATGATCCAGATATCGTTCTCGTATGTTCCGCTCTCACGGCTTGAATCCACGCTGTTGAAACCGCCATAGACGGGACGGGGATATTTGGCATTGATATTGCGTGGGTCGTTGGGATCGTCGGTATAGTAACCCCAGCAGTTCACAACCTCATGCGTACCCATGTTCGACCATCCTGAATAAGTGGCGGCGGGAGATACGAATACCGAGCGGTTGAGATAGGCTGTGAGCACGGCGCGGAGGTCGAAACCGGCATACTCCACATTGAGGGCGAACGAGGGTGTCAGCTCCGGAATGATGGTATATCCCATCGGCATCTTGTCGCGCTCGTCGATTATACGGTCGCCGTTGAGATCCTTGAACACGGCTGTTCCGAGCTGCTGCGCGCTACCTGCCTGGGTGTTGAAAGGATATTTCTCAGGATGGGCGATAGCGTCGGCCTGGCTTGTGGCGATAAGGTTGGGATCGGATGCCCACTGCACAAACTGATACTGGTTCCATCCACCCACTGTGCCATTGAACGAGCTCTCGTAAAGGCCCTGCACTGAGGTATACTCGAAGATTCGCTTGCCGGTCTTGCGCTGCCATTCCACGAGGGGTTCGGTCTCATCCATCTCGGTGATCTTGTTGGTGTTCCATGAGAGCTGTCCCTCAACCGAGTAGTTTACCTTGCCGATGCGGTTGGCATGACCGATCACGAGCTCCATACCCTTTGACTCTACCTTGCCGTATGAGTCTTTGGCGTAGGTGATGCCGAGGATGTCAGGAATTGTGGAACGGTTCACGAGAATGTCGCTGCGCCACTCCTTGAAGATATCGAACGAACCGTAGAGACGACGGTGCCAGAAATCCCAGTCAAGACCGAGGTTGACCATCTTCGAGATCTCCCAGCGGCTGTTGGGGTTACCGGCGATTGACTCGCTGTAGCCCGGCACCCAGGTGTTGTTGAAACCGAATCCGTAACCATTGTCGGCCGCATAGATCGACTGATAGGGATAACGTCCGGCACCGGTGTCGCTCTGTCCCGTCTTACCGTAAGATGCACGGATTTTCAGGAGGTCGATGTTGGGATTGCGGAGGAACTTCTCATTTGAGAGCACCCAGCCGGCCGATACGCCCCAGAATGTACCCCAGCGGCGGTCGGGATCGAAGTTATCGTTACCCATGCGCGAGATATTTCCAGAAAGGATATAACGGCCATCGTAGGCATAGGTGGCTTGTCCGTTCCATGAGAGGAAACGGTCGGATGAATACATGGCGTTGTCGACGAATGCCTCTCTCATGTTGAGACGCTGCTGATAGCTGCGCACAAAGAGGTTGGCATCCACATGATGCTTTCCGAAATCGCGGTTATACTTGAAACCGAAACGGAAGTTGAGAGTCCATGAGTTGGCACGCTCCTCAGCCGTGTGGTTGGTAAGCTCTGTATAAGCCGTGGTCTGCGTCAGTGTGAAGTCGTCGATTGTCTGGGCATTCGGATTGGTATAGTCGTAAGAGTAAGTGTTGATGCTGTTGGTCTGGTTCGAACGGAACACGTCGAAAGCGTCGAAACTTACCACCAAGTTGGCCTCCAGACCCTTTGTGATGGGGTCGAGATAACCGTTGATCTCGGCTGTTGAATAAAGACTGCGGCGACGGTTTTTCTCCTGACCTGCCGAACCCAACAGACGGGCTGGGTTATTGGCTGTGGTCGATGAGTAGATGTAACCCTGAGGGGTGTATACCGGCTCCATCGGGTTAGCCTCCACAGCACCGAAAGTGGTGAGGTTGAACACCGGAGTGGTGGGCTGGTTGATGTTGTCGATACGTCCGCCGAGGTCAAGACCCACACGCAGATACTTGTTGACGTTGATGTCAAGGTTTGAACGCAGGTTCCAGCGGTTGAGCATATGCTGCATCGTGTAGCGGTCCATCATGTTGGTCCACTTGCTGTTCCACATACCCTCCTGACGGAGATAGGAGAACGACACGTAGTAGCGTGCCTTGTTGTTACCGCCTGAAATCTGGAGGTTGGTCTTGATCACAGGGGCTGTCTCACGGTATAGCTGGTCAAACCAGTTGGTGTTGAAGTAACGGTACTGGTCCATACCGGAGAGCTGCTCGCCGTTGCATACCCGGCGGTACTTCTCGATCTGCTCGGCCGAATACATCGGTTCCTGGCCTGAGAGATAGCGCACCTGGTTGCGTGTCAGCGCCATGTTGTATGAATCCTGGGTCTCCATCTTCTCGGAGAGAGTCTGGAATCCCACCTCCTGGGTGAAGTCGATATGGGTCTTTCCGGCCTCGCCGCGCTTTGTGGTGACGAGAATCACACCGTTGGCACCACGCATACCGTAGAGAGCCGTTGCGGCGGCATCCTTGAGCACTGTCACAGTCTCGATAGGGAAAGCATCGAGGAATGAGAGGTCGCGCTCCACATTATCGACAATGATAAGGGGGTTACGCGCACTTGTGTTCATTGTGCGGATACCGCGCACATACATCTGAGTCTCTGTCCAGCCCGGCTCAGACGACCATTCATAGGTCTCCACGCCCGGCAGGAGTGAGTTGAACGCGTTCTGGAGCACAGTCACGGGATATCTCTGCAGCTCCTCGCCGGTTACAACCGAGCGGGAGTCGGTGAGCAATTTCTTCTGCTGGGTATTGAAGGCCACCGGCGCGAGATGAGAATAGGGGTCATCATCGGGATGAAGCACAATCGTGATCGGGGCATCAAAATTCTCCACAGCGGTTATCTCGGGGAGATAACCCACACATTTTGTGTTGACCTCATCATCGTATGACGCATCCTTGATGACAAATTCACCGTTCTCATCGGTAAATACCATCTTGCTTTGCTCGGCCAGATTGACCATGGCACCCGGAATAGGATTACCTTCGGGGTCGACTACCTTACCACGGAGGGTGTTACCGCCTCCGGCGGCGAAGGCGCCGAGGGCACCGCCCAGTAGAAGGGCAGCCGCCGCGAGGCGTCCACGGGTTGTTATATGTTTTATGATGTTATCCATATTGGTTATCGAATTTTTCAGTATTTTGAAAAAGTTAAGGTTTACCACCCGGGGTTGTTCTCTATGCCGGTTTTCCATACCTCTCCCTCAGGCACGGGATAGAGATACATCTTCTCCTGGAAGACCCTCTCCTGCGCCACCTTGCGGCTCACCTTCCCGTCCATAGCCACGTTTATGCCATAGATGGGGCGTGCGAGCGCCTCGACAGCGACGTTCCAGCGGCGCACATCCCATGAACGGTGCTCCTCGAAGGCAAATTCCACTGTACGCTCTTTATGGATGAAGTTGCGCATCGCTTCCTTGCTGCCAAGGTCAGCGCGGTCAGCAACGTTACCTGTTATACCGCCGCGATGACGAACGCGGTCGAGCATATCGTACACCTCGCTGCATGGACCGTTCAGCTCATTCATGGCCTCGGCATAGTTCATGAGAATCTCGGCGTAACGGATGATGGTCCAGAGACGTCGGGCTGTGCCGCCATGGTTGCTTGAGAGGATTGTGGCGGGTATATACTTGCGCATATAATAGCCGGTGGGTGTGGCGTTGGTGTTGCCGTTCGGATTGTCGGCCATGCCGGGACGCACGTCGATTGTGCTGTTCTCGCGCATCGTGCCCCAAGGTGTGCCCTGATAGAGCACGGTGGCGGCAAGGCGCGGGTCGCGGTTGCTCCACATGTCAGCATCGTCATAACCGCTCGCTCCATTGATGGCGGGGGTAAGTGAGCCTGAAGGATATACCGGAGCTCCCGTTGCGTCGTATGTGGTGAAAGGTGCGCTTCCGTCAGCCATGTCATACATATCCACGAGATTCTGCGAGGGGCAGTTGCCACCGCGTCCACCCTCACCTACAGGAGTGTCGGCCGCTATACCGCTCCATCCGATAGGCTGGTCATTGCGGAAGAAGATGGTCTCGTTGTTGTTGTCGTTGTAGGTGGTGTAGAGCACGGCGTTGCCATAATTCTCCATGGCCGGGATATTCTCAAGCTGGAAGAGGCCGAAATACTGGCCGTAATCATCCATGAAGCTCTTGGCGGCATCGGCTGCATCCTGCCAGGTGATTCCGCTTTCGGAGGCATATCGTGGTGAGGCCATGTATAGCTTTATTCTTGAGGCCAAGGCTCTTGCCACTGGCTGCGACAGACGTCCGGCACGCGATGAGGCCCAGGCGGTGTCATGGTCGAGAAGGTCGGCCTCACACTCGGCGAGTTCCTTGAGGATGAAATCAACCACATACTGCTTCACCGTGGGACGGTTCACATACGGAGTGACGAGGTCGCCGTCAGGGTCGAGCACATCGGTAACTATGGGGAGCGGGCCGAAACGGAGGAAGAGCTCCCAATAGAACCAGGCACGGAAGAGACGGGCCTCGGCGGTGTATATCTTCACATATTCGGCATGCTCATCGTCGGAGTTGCGCGGATTCTTGGGCACCTTGTTGATATTGGCGAGCACCATGTTGCACTTGCGTATGCCGCGATAGCGCGACTCCCAGGTGTCTGACAGCTCAGCGGCACCGCCGCTGCCGTAATAGTTGCCGATGTTGAAAGTGGTGCGTGACCCTGCTGTCGAGTATGAGGTCTCGGCAAGGTCGGTTGTGGCGTCGAGCCATGAGTCGTTGACTCTCAGCGCGCCATGCAGCAGGAAGTTGTAGGTGTCGTAGTGAAACTCCTCGAAGAGATTCCAGTCGGCGAGCACCTTCTCCTGGGTCAGCTCGTTCGAGGGCTGCTTGTCAAGGAAGTCGCTGCATGACGACATCATGGCGGCGGCTCCGAGGAGCAGTCCGAACGACATATATTTGATTGACTTTTTCATTGCTTCAGAGTTAGGTTAGAATTGAATGTTTACGCCGAAGTTGACTGTCTTGCAGATGGGGTAACGGTTTGAGCCGTTGCTCTCAGGGTCGGTAAGGCCGTTGAGATGGTCCCAGGTCACAAGGTTGTTGGCGTTAACGAAGAAACGGCACTGGGTCATGTAGGCATGTTTGATCCATTTCTCAGGGAGGGAGTATGAGAGCTCGATATTCTTCAGACGGAAGAATGAACCGTTCTTGAGGAAGAATGAGTTGCCTCGCTGGTTGTGGTCGCCATAGTTGTCGTAGTGCAACAGAGGATATTTGGCGTTGGCGAGGTTCTCGGCCTCGGAGAGCGCGGGATTCCAGCGTTCGAGGTGATGCTCCTTGACCTTACCGCCCGACACGAAGGCAAACATGGCCTCGGCATCGTAATAACGGCTCACGTGATCCACACCCTGGAACATGATGCTGAAGCCTATACCCTTCCAGTTTGCGCCAAGTGTGATGGCGTAGGTATTCTCCGGGATGTCAGAGTAACCGATGTAGGTGATATCACGGTCGTCGATAAAGCCGTCGTTGTTCATATCGCGGTATTTGAGGTCGCCGGCCTGTACATTGCCGAAGGTTGACACCGGAAGTGTGCCTGAGTCTATGTCGGCCTGGGTTATGAAACCGTCGGCTATCAGACCGAAGTACTGGCCGATGGGGTGACCCTCGCTCTTGCGGTAATCGGTCTTGAGGTCGGGCTCGTTCATCTCGGTGATCTTGTTCTTGGCGTGAGAGTATGTGCCGCCGATGTTATACTGCACCTCACCGATGCTGTTGTTGTAGTGAAGCTCAATCTCGAAACCCTTGTTGGTGGTCTTTCCGAGGTTACCTGCAGCCGAGGTCACACCGAGCCACCAGGGACGTGTGAGATATTCGGTGAGGATATCGTTGCGACGCTCGTAGAAGTAGTCGAAGCTACCGCTGAGAGAGTTGTTGAGGAAGCCGAATTCCAGACCCACGTTATACTTGTGGGCACGTTCCCACGTCACACCGTAGTTGGGATACTGCTGCTCGAAGATGCCGGTCACACCGTTGGGACCGAAATAATAGTCGTTGCCGATCTGCGACCATTTCTGCTCGTAGAGGAAGCGCTGTGCCACACCATTCACCTGGTAAACATCGTTACCTACCTGTCCGTAGCTTGCACGGATCTTGAGGTTGCTCAGCCAGTTGGCGGTGTTCTCCATGAAGCTCTCCTGAGTGATGCGCCATCCTAAAGAGAAGGCGGGGAAGAAACCGAAACGTTTATGCTTGGCGAAGTTCTCCGAACCGTTATAGCCGGCGTTGAACTCGAAGAGGTAGCGGTTGTCGTAAGCGTAAGTAACACGACCAACGACACCCTGGTAACGTTTTGCGAGATCGCTCTGATAGCGGTAGTCATTCTGCATGTAGAGCACCATTGCGGTCACATCGTTGACACCGAATGTGCGGGCGTAGTTGAGCTGGGCCTCCATGTAGAGCTTGTAGATGCTGAGGCTCTCATGGGTGCTGGTGAGCTGGGTGTCAGTGTTGAAACGGTTGTATGCGTCGATGCTCTCATAGTTGCTGCGGTCGTTGAGCTCGTATGTGGCGAAATCGCGCATATAATTGTTCTTGTGATAGCTTTCGTAGTCGAAACTCATCATGCCGCGTGCCGAAAGACCCGGAGTAAGCCAGTCCATCTTATAGTCGACGATGAAGTTTGTCTCGTTGACAGTATTCACAGCCTTGTAGTAACCACCCTCGGCCATTGTGGCGTAGATGTTGTCTTGATACTGCGAGCTGCCGCCATAGAGGGTCTTCATCTGGTCGCCGTTCTGCACCTGATAGGCTACCGGGAAGAGCCATCCCGGGGTATGGTTGAGCTGATAGAAGACGTTGCTGTAGGAGTTAGACTCGTTTGAGTTCGGGCCGCGGCGCTCCTCGAAGCGTGTACCGAAGTTGACAGAGAGCTGGAGGTCTTTGGTCAGGAAGAAGTCGGCGTTGGCACGGAAGCCGTAGCGTTTGTAATTGAGCGATGTAGAGTTGCCGTAGGTATCGTTCGACAGGTTCTTGAAGAGCGATTCCTGGTCGTAGTATTCGAGCGAGGCATAGTAGCGCATTCTCTTTGTACCGCCACGGACGCTGGCGTTGTAACGCTGCGAGGGAGCGGAGGAGCGGAGAATCTCGTCATACCAGTCAACGTTGGGATAGAGAAGGGCATCAACACCGCTGAGCTGGCCGTTGACCGATTTCTCATACATGGCGATGTCGGAAGCGGAGAACTGCGAGGGGAGACCGTCGTTGGCGAGAGCCTCCTCAAGGAGTTTCACCGACTGATAGGAATTGAGGTAGGTATCCTTGCGTGTGGGTGTCTGCCACTGCCATGAGGCGGTGAGGTTCACCACAGGTTTCTGCTCCTTGCCACGCTTGGTGGTGATGAGCATAACGCCGTTTGCACCACGCACACCGTAGACTGCTGTAGCGGAGGCATCCTTGAGCACGGAGATAGTCTCGATATCATCGGGAGCGATCTGCGAGAAGGAACGCTCTATACCATCCACGAGGATAAGGGGCTGGGCATCGCCTGCGAAAGTAGCGCGGCCGCGGATATAGATTGAGGCGTCGTCAGCACCCGGGGCACCTGAAGTCTGTGAGGTTATCACACCGGGAATCTTACCGGTGATAGCCTGCGAAAGGTTGGCGGAGGGAGTCTCAAGCAGGTCGCCGGAATCTACCTGCGAGATAGCTCCCACCACCGATTCTTTCTTCTGCTGGCCATAACCCACGACGACCAGTTCGTTAAGCACCGAGGATTCCTCTTTCAGTACGATATCGAGCGTGGACTGCCCTTTGACGGGAATCTCCTCAGTGGCATAACCCACGTAAGAGACCACCAGTATGGCATTCTTTGCATCCTTGAGGTTGAGCTGGTACATGCCGTCGATATCAGTGGCCGTACCGTTGGTAGAGCCCTTCTCGATGACTGTTGCTCCAATGAGCGGTTCACCCGAGGGGTCGCTCACCACGCCTCTCACAAGCTGTGCCGACGCCGGGAAGGCGGCCATCACGAGCAGGAAGAGCGGGAGGAGGAGGCGGAGCATGGTGCTCCGCCGTCCTTCGGCTATAATGCGTTTCGTGTTCATTATGTTGTTCGGTTAGATTTTAAGTTTTATTTATAGACTGGAGTGTAAAGATAACAGTCAGCGGCATTCATCTTCAGATGTGATCCATCCACAATGAGGAAGGCACGGATTGGATCAGAGGGTTCGCCGGTGGCACCATGAATCTGCTCATTGTAATGCACATCACCGGCGCATGCTGCGTCAGCCTCTATATACGCTTCTCCTCCGTCTCGTTTGATATCAATATTGACATATGCTCCGTTCATGTCAACCCGGAACTTATCCCAATCGCCATAACCGGTGCTCGTCCAGTTGTCGCCATTGTAGGAATCACCCCAGCCGAAGAGGTCGGAACGTATCACGAGATACTCATAGTAACCGTCACCGCCACGTTCCGCATCAGTTGAGAGGCAAAGATTCCAGTTGTTCCAGTTGCCGACTCCAGAAGTGAAGTTGGTGAATCCAAGATGAAGTGTAAGATTTGACGGTATTGTGAAATAATCGGAGAATTCAGTCCACCATGCCGTACTGCAATCCTCGGCACCAATTGCATTTGTTGTGAGAGGCACACCCCAGGATGCATAGCAATCTTTTGCATTCATCTCAAGATAAGAGGAATCAACAATAAGGAAAGCCTCAATCACAGAATCCGGATCATCACCACACTGGGCAGGGATACTCTCCTCATAGACTGTTCCATCCTTACAGGTTGCCACTGCCGTTATATAGGCCATGGTATCTTCTCGTCTGATGGTGATTTTCACCTGCGCACCCTCCATGTCAACACGGAACTTATCCCAGTCGCCATAACCGGAGCTTGTCCAGTTGTCGCCATTGTAGGAATCGCCCCAGCCGAAGAGGTCGGAACGTATCACGATATATTCGTAATATCCGTCGGCACCACGTTCTGCGTCAGTGGCCAGACAGAGGTTCCAGTTATTCCAGTTTCCTTCGCCCGAAGTATGGTTGACAAAGCTGAGATTCAGAGTTGTGTTACCCGGGATACGGTAATAATTAGAGAATTCAGTCCACCATGGAGAATCGCAATTCGGGCTGCCGATATTATATACCGGAGTTTCTCTAACATATTCAAACAGACCAAAGTCTATACCGCCGGGGCCAGTCCCTGAGCCGCCGCCGAGATTGGGTCGGGCAGTCTCTTTTGAAGTGATTGCGTTGCGGTAGACCTTCAGGTCGTCAACGAGCCATTCAGAAGTGTTGTCCTCACCGCCGATTGTGAGCACAGGCACGTTGTTGGCAAACTGCACGAGCTTCGAGCAGTCGAATTCAGCCACATTCTTGGCCACCTTGCGGTCGCCGTCGACCCACCATTCGTAGCCGTCGTTATTAAGGATTACAGCCACATAATGCCAGTCGCCCGGAGAGAGATAGCCTGTTGTCACCGACGCCGGGTCGTTCTCGATCCATTCGCCGTCGGCGGCGCTGTAGGTTATGCCTCCGTTCGCATTGAGAGTGAGCGAACCGTTTCCGGTGGCATTTCTGAATCCGAGCAGGGTGCCTGAAAGATCCTGAGGCGCGGCCACCTCATTCCCCTCCTCATCGGTTGTCATAACCAGAGGTTGCTTCATCCAGAAGGTGAACGACACAGCATTCTGCACCGTCACCTTGTTGAGCGGATTGGAAAGGGAGACATAACCGTTGTTGAGACGGAGCACATTACCCTTCGTCTCATCCTCGATGATTTCAGGAGCCGTTCCTCCGGGGTTGGCCGAAAGCCGGAATGCCGAGGGGTCGAGTCCCTCCTCAGCCTCAAAGTCATAGACAGCCACATTCTCCAGAGTCGGGTTCACCTGGTTCCCTGCCGGGGGATCCTGCTTACCCCATTCCTCGCAGGAGGTTGCGGCGGTTAGCAAAACAGCCGCGAAGGCCATCTGCATCCATTTCTCTGTCTTCATGATGATATTAGGTTATTAAGATGTTGTTTATTTCATCGTTTATGTAGCCGATGCAACGAATGCACCGGATGCATCCGCAAAATTACCCCTTTTCACGCGCCTGCATGGTGGAAAATCGGCTAAAGGTAGTGGATAAATCCGCAGGTTGTTAAAAAATTTTATCCACCCGCCCCAACTTGTTAAATATTCTTTAGCATTGAGGTGGGATTCATGCCGAAATGCTTGGTGAAGCAACGGGTAAAGTATTTGGAGTCGTTGAAGCCCACCTCAAACGCGATCTCGGATATATTGAGGTTGCGGGTGGTGCGGTTCTTGATAATCATCTCATGGGCGAGCTTCATGCGATAGGAACGCAGCAGCTGGTTGGCACTCTGCCCCAGCAGACTCTGGAGCTTCTTGTTGAGCAGACTGCGGCTCACTCCGAGAGCCTCGGAGAAGGCCGCCACATCGAAATAGGAGTTGGTATAGTTCTGCTGAAGCACCTCCATCACCTTGTCGACAAACTTCTTGTCGCGGCTATCCTCCTCCATGTTGAGATGCTCCACCTGGAGATCGTTGACAAACTGGCGCTGATAGCGTCGCTTGTTATCGAGGATATTCTGGATACGGGTAAGGAGCATCTCCTCATCGAAGGGCTTGAGGAGGTATTCGTCGACACCGCTGCGGTAGCCTTCGAGCCTTGCCTCCTGCGAGGTCTTGGCCGTGAGCATCAGGAAGGGTATGTGTGAGATTGAGAAGTTCTCCTTCACCTTGCGCGAGAGCTCGATACCATCCATCACGGGCATCATGAGGTCGCTTATAATGAAGTCGATGTCGCGTGAGAGGAGTATCTTCAGGGCCTCCTCACCGTTGGCGGCCTCCTCCACATTATAATGGTCGGATAATAAGGAGCACATGAAGGCACGCATGTCGGCGTTATCCTCCACCACGAGCATGGTGAGGCGGCTCCCCTGCGCTGTCTCCTCTTTCACAGCGGCCACTTCACCGGAAATATCCGAGGCGGTGGAAGCCATGGTGGCCGACACATCGCTGTCAGGCACACGCAGAAGCACCCGGAAGGAACATCCGGCTCCTCGGTTGTTACGGGCCAGGATGCGTCCGCCATACACCTCCACCAGCCTGCGGCAGAGATACAGACCTATGCCGCTGTCTCCCGCACCGATAAGGGGATACTTTATCTGGCTGCCACCCTGATAGAAGTGCTCGAACACTTTGTCGGTCTCATCCTCTTTCAGTCCGCAACCGGTGTCGCTCACACATATGTAAAATATGTTCCCCTCGCCACACCGTGGGCTACGGAACATGGAGACGTAGACATTCACCTTACCGTTGTCGGGAGTGAACTTTATGGCATTACCCAGAAGATTGGTGAGCACCTTTCTCACGGCATCCTCATTGAAGAGGAATACCGGATTGGCAAGATGATACAATACCCTCAGCTCTATACCGCGCTCCTCGGCATAAGCCCTGAAGGGGAGCACAATCTCCTCCACAACGTCATGTATGTTGCCCTGACGCGTCACAGCTTCCATCTTCCCCGATTCAATCTTCCGGAAATCCATCAGCTGGTTGATGAGGGAGAGAAGGTATTTGGAGTTTCGCTCCACAAAGTTGAGCTGCTCAATCACTTTCGGGTTGGAACTGAGCTTCAGAGCCCGCTCGATCGGCCCGATGATCAGTGTAATCGGGGTGCGGAATTCATGCGTTATGTTGGTGAAGAATGATATACGGTCGGCTGTAAGCTGCTGCACCTCGCGGGCCATCTCCGAGATTTCGCGGGCGTGCCCCTCGATGAGGGCTTTCTGCTCGCTTATCTCCTTTACCCCCTCGTCGACAGCCTGTTTGAGTTCATTGCGCTGCCGGGTAAGGTCGCGCACACGCCAGCGGTAGACACCCCACACTGCACCCAATATCACCAAGGCCACAAGCATGATAAACCACCATCGCTTGTAGAAATAGGGCACAATCTCCACCTCGAATCTCGACACGGGAGCCTCCTTGACACTCTGTCCCTGCGCCACATATTTCACCTCCAGGGTATAGTTGCCGGGCGAGAGGTTCATGTAAGCCACGCTATGGCGTCCGGCGGCCACCTCCTTCCATTCCTTCTCATACCCCTCCATGCGGTAGAGATAGCGTCCGTTGTTCTCACCGGCGTAGTCGAGAGCGGAGAAGCCCACCTCAAATGAGCGTTCCCGCTCCGGGATACTTGCCTTCACAGGATTACCGGAGACCTGGTCATTCTCGACCGAAAGCCATGTGAAGCGCACCGGGAATGAACTCCCCTCCGGCACCGGAGCCAGACCCTTGACAGCCAGAAGTCCGTCAACACTGCCGAAGAGCACCTCTCCATTGGCCAGTCGCTTGTAGGCATTCCAATAGAACTGCTCTGTCTCAAGGCCGTTATTGCGCCCGAAGTTTATGAATCTCTCCCCGTCGACAAGACAAGAGAGGCCATGGTAAGTGGCTATCCATATATTGCCGTGAAGGTCTTCGGCTATGCCGTGAGCCACATCATTAGGAAGACCGTCAGATGAATTATAATTCACAAATATCTGTTTATCATCCTTCTTATCAAGGCGATAGACACCGTTGCCATTTGAACCTACCCACAGTGTGCCATCGTGGGTAAGGGCAAGTGAAGTGACCTTCTCCTTGACCATCGATTCCGGATTGTCGAGCTTGTAAGGATAATTCCGGAAGAGGAAACCCGCTTCTCCCGGAGGAGTTTTAAGATCGACCGCAGTCAACCCCTCGAGACCACCGATTCATAGCACACCGTCGGGCGAGACGAGCGAACATGCGCTGCCGCGCATTGTGGCGGCGCCGTCAAACGGAGCCTTGAGCGTCCCCTCCCTCAGACTATAGGCGAACACACCCGTGCTCGCGCCAATCCATATGAGTTCATTGAAAGGGTCGTAGGCCAAGGCACCGACATAATCTATATTATATCCCTCGTCGGTGTCATGCAACGTGAGCAGCAGCTTCGAAGGGGCACGTTTGCTCAGCATACCTAAGCCACCTCCCCAGGTTCCCACCCAGATATGATCGTCATGGTCGGAAGCGAGCGCACTCACAGAATTATGGGGCAACTCCCCACTCTCGCTTGTATAATGCGTGAATCCTGAGTAATATCCCCCCTCCCCTCTGTTGAGGCCACCCTCTACGGTGCCTACCCAGAGTGTGCCGTCGCCATCCTCGAAGATGGCGTTGACAGGATTTGGGGAGATGGAAGCCGGATTTGAACTGTCATGACGCAGCAGGGTGGCGAAGAGACGCCTCGGGGAGAAGAGGCGTATGCCACTCCCCTCCGTTCCTACCCATAGATTGTCATGCTCCACAAGCATGCAGTTTATGAAATTGTTGAGAGTGCGGGTTATGCCGTTGCTGTCGGAGTCGCCCACACGGCTGAAAGTAGCAGTGGCATCGTCAAACACATTCAGGCCGTTGAGACATCCGGCAATCAGTTTCCCCTCCGGAGTGACGGCCAGCGACGTGACGTAATTCTGCGAGAGCATCCCCTCGACACCGGGCACGCCATGGAACACGCTCACCTCGCGTGTGGTGGTGTCGTAAAGATATAGGCCGATGTCGGTGGCCACCCATATTCCACGCTGATTCTGGGCAAAGTCGGCCACGAACACATGACTCTCAAAACCCAACCCATCCGACATCGGGATGGATTTTATCTTGTTACCGTCGAGCGAGACCCTGCACACCCTTCCGGCCACGGCAGTAATCATATCCTTACCCACAGCCGGGAGCGATTTTATGGCCACCTCCGAACTTGTCGACATTGTGGCATGGGGCATCGAGGCCACGGAAGCCACTCTCCCCTCCCCGTCAAGCCGCAGACATACTATATCGGTGAGGTTTCTGAGCCATATGTTACCCTCGCTGTCGGTCGAGATATAACCCGATGGGGTATCGGCAATCTTGCGTACCCTCTCATCCTCTGCCGGGAAATCGATGGTGCGGAGAGTTTTGAGGTCGATAACGTCGAGACCTCCGTCGCTGGCCACCCAGAGACGTCCGAAACGGTCTTCGGCCACTTTTCTCACAAATGAACTCCTGACCGTATGTGTGAGGGAATTGGGATTGAAATTCACGAACTCATAACCGTCATAACGCGACAACGCGCTTGATGTTGCCACCCAGATATACCCCATGCTGTCGCGGTAAAGGTCGTCCACAAAGTTGTGGGGGAGACCATGGTTCATGTTGATCGAGGTGGCCGAATACCGCTCAGCGAACGACGGATCATCAGCACAGGCATCAGGAGCCGACGATAGTATTATCGCGGCAAAGAGCGACAATATGAAAAGAAGCTGTCTGTGATGATTGTCAAACTGGAATCGCATGATGAGTTCTGATCGGTTAGATTTCGGTTGTGCAAATTTATAACATCCGCACGATAAACCCAACCTTTTTGCTTGAAAAATTTCTCGTCATCCTCTTTTTAACAATTTATCCACCCATTGTGGCTGTTTATCCACCCCCTCCGGAGAGTGATTTTTTGACCTATCACGATAAATCCATGTTTATCCACCCCCGCAAGGTGAACATTGACTATCTTTGCATGGATTTTATTCAAAACACCATCACCATGAAATTATCTTATATCCTGACATTGGCCGCCACGGCCGCACTCTCTCTGCTGCCTCAATTGGCAATGGGCTTCTCACCCACCCCCTCCCCCAACCCCTGGCCCGACGATTACACCTCGCTCTCGCGTATGGAGAACTGGCGCGACTGGGGCACATATAACGTACACGACCCCTCCTGCCGAAAAGTGGGCGACTACTATTACATGTACTCAACCGACGCCATATATCGCGAGAACCGCAAGGCTGCCCGCGAACACAACGTGCCATTAGGCTACATCCAGATGCGCCGCTCGCACGACCTTGTGAACTGGGAGTTTCTCGGATGGGTTTTCCCTGAGATACCCTCTGAGGCGGTGGGCTGGGTGAAGGAGAAGGCCGACGGCAAGGGCGCCACCAATATCTGGGCTCCCTATATGGTTGACTGCGGCAACGGTCTCTTCCGGCTCTATTACTGCGTGTCGGCCTTCGGAAAGAACACCTCCTATATCGGTGTGGCGGAAGCCTCGTCGCCTGAAGGACCATGGAAACAGAAGGGGGCTGTGGTGCGCACCGACACATCATCAGCCATGAACGCCATCGACCCCTCGGTCATAACTGACGAGACGGGGAGACAGTGGATGCACTACGGCTCATACTTCGGTGGGCTCTATTGCGTGGAACTTAATCCTGAAACCGGTCTGGCCATGAAGCCGGGCGACCAGGGGCATCTCACGGCCCGTCGTGCCAACTGGCGCAAGGATAACCTTGAGGCGCCCGAGATTATCCGCCACAAAGGTAACGGCACATATTACCTCTTCCAGAGCTACGAGCCGCTCATGACCACCTATAATGTGCGTGTGGGACGCTCAGACAAGGCCGAAGGTCCCTTCAAGGATTTCAACGGCACTGTGATCAGCGACACAACCAACAATTTCCCGATACTCACCGCGCCTTACAGCTTCGGGAATCATCCCGGCTGGATGGGCACAGCCCACTGCGGAGTGTTTGACGACGGTGAGGGACGTTACTTCATGGCTCATCAGGGACGCTATGCCAAAGACACCGGTCTGATGGTGCTTCACTTGCGGGAGATGTTCCTCACGGCCGACGGCTGGCCTGTGGTCTCGCCCGAGCGGTATGCCGGCACTCCGCAAAGAGATTTCACGGCTACAGACCTCAACGGCGAATGGGAGATCGTGAGGATACTGGAGCCAAGGGTAGAACGCGGTCTTGAGGCCGGACAGATTCTCTGGGGAGAGGGTGACCTTCTCGAAGGGGAGCGCAACAACTCCTTCACCGTAACACTCGACACGTCGGCACCCGGCTGCCGGTTCGATACCTCGGCACAGACACTCGACCTCACCCTCGACGGAGAGAGGATAACCGGACTCCGTGTACACTCGGGCCATGACTGGGAACGGGAGCAGGACACGGTGCTCTTCACCGGACTCGACTCCACAGGCCGCTCCGTGTGGGGGAAACGGATAAAGTAATTATTTTAGAATCGTTTTGCAGGTGTGGTTGATATTTTTTGTAATTTTGTACGTTTCAAAAAATTTAGAAACTGTTTAAAATCGGATTTTAAACAGTTTCTTAGACTGACCTGAATAATGACTAAAAGAGATATAAAACGTGGCACGGGCCTTATCATGATTTTCTGTCTGTTTGTGGCAGTGTGCATTGTCGTGAGCCTTTGCCGGAATCCTGAACCCTCTGAGGGGGAGCAGCTCACAGCTGCCGCCGAAGGAACACCCTGGATGGACACACTTACCAACCAATCCTCCTCGTGGGAGGCACTCGCGCCTATGGACAAGGAGATTGAACGCTTCATGCAGAAGTGGGAAATCAAGGGTATGTCGTTTGCCGTGAGCCGCCATGACTCACTGCTCTATACAAAGGGTTATGGCTGGGCCGACCGCGAGGCGGGCATAGAGATGCAACCCGACAATATCATGCGTATCGCCTCGGCCTCGAAACTCGTCACGGCCATCGCCGTGATGAAACTCATCGAGCAGGGGAAGATGAAACTCGACTCCAGGATATTCGGCGAAGGGGGCTTGATGCCCGACACGGTCTTTACCGCCGCCATGTGCGACAAGCGTATGCTCGATATAACGGTTGACCATCTGTTGCGCCATCAGGGGGGCTTCGGCTTGGGCGCCGGCGACCCGATGTTCACCACAGCCGAAATCATGGCCGCCAAACATCTCGACACTCCCCCCACTCCGGAGGAGCTGGTCAAGATTGTGTTGGGACGCCGTATAGCCTATACCCCCGGAGCCGGACGACGTTACTCCAATTTCGGATATATGCTCCTCTCCATGGCTATAGAGCGCGTGACGGGTATGAGCTACTGGAACTACGTGACAGAGAATATCCTCCGGCCCGCAGGGTGCCTCGGATTCCGTCCAGCCACAAACTATTACGCCGACCGCTCCACGCATGAGGTGAAATATTATGGTCCGGACGATGAACTTGTGGAGGAATTCAACGGGAGCGGCCGCATGGTGGAGCGTATCTACGGAGGGAACAACGTCAACGCCCTGATGGGAGCCGGCGGGTGGTGCGCCTCAGCCGCCGAGCTCTGCCGTCTGGTGGCGGCCACCGACAAAGACCCGCGCATGGAAGATGTCATAACCGCCAACTCCGTGGAACTGCTCACAGCCCATTCCGACAAAGAGAAGCTCTCGAGGGGCTGGAGCGAGGTCGACGCCCATGGGAAATGGACACGCACCGGCACCCTCTCCTCCACCCATACCCTCATCGAACGCTTCCCCGACGGGGAGTGCTGGGTGCTCATCACCAACTCCGGGGTATGGACAGGCCATCATTTCTCGGGCGACATGAACCGCCTGGTGGAGCGTCTGCGCAGCCGCTACTCACGTCTCCTACCCTCACGCAATCTCTTCTGATAGGGGGCGTTTCACCCCTCATTTCAAAAAACTTTGGTTAAATTAGAAAATTTTTATATCAAAATTCTTGATTTTAAAAATTAATTTATACCTTTGTACACCCAAATAAATAAACCTCTCCCACCAATATTACGGCGGAGACCATCTGTTCTGAGAAGAGCGGGGGCTCCTGACGCTTTATCAAATAACGAAGTGCAGCACACCGAGTGATCGGCCGGCTGCGCCATCGGAGGATGGCATATGACAGTCATTATGACTCGAATTCACTGACCGACAGTCATCATGGCCCGAATTCACTGACATGACTATTACACAAGATGATAGATATTGTCTTAATTAATAACCCATGCCAGACAATGCCGTTATTTGCTCCGATGCATGTTTGGTTGAATAATGGTACATTGGAATGTGCCGGATTAAGTTCCGGACCAACTCCGTGAGCATCACAGCCCTTTCAGGCAGAGATCACTCCCTGTTTGAAAAGTATTAGGTTAAGGCTCAAAAACTCAATTCAATGCTCCGGAGAGGAAAAAAGCGGCCACCCGTGAGGGGATGCCGCTTTTTTTCTCTGTATTTATTACCTGCGTTGCCTCAATTATTGTTAACTTTGCAATTTGAATACATCTTACAACAAGAAAATGACACAGTACTGTCACATCGACCAACCATTCACTCTTGAAACAGGGGAAACTCTCCCCTCGCTGACCATCGCATATCATACCTTCGGCACTCTGTCGCCAAATAAAGATAACGTGATATGGGTGATGCACGGTCTCACAGCAAATTCCGACGTGGCCGACTGGTGGCCGCATACCGTGGAGAAGGGGAAGTTTCTCGACCCTGAGAAATATTTCGTAATCTGCGCCAACGTATTGGGATCGTGCTACGGCACGACGGGTCCCTCATCAATCAACCCCGCCACGGGGCGCCCATGGTGTGGCGATTTCCCCAAGGTTACAATACGGGATATGGTGAAAGCCCACCGTCTCCTGGCCCGTGAATTGGGCATAACCCGTATCCACGAGATGATCGGAGTGTCGCTCGGCGGTTTCCAGGCCATCGAATGGATGGTGGAAGACCCCGGAATAGCCGAGAATGTGATGTTCTGCGCCACCGACGCCTCCTGCAGCCCCTGGCTGGCCGCTTTCAACAAATCGATGTATATGGCCATTGCCACCGACCCCTCATACGGGGAACCGCGCCTCGACGCCGGACGCGCCGGACTGGCCACCGCCCGCTCCATAGCCCTGATAAGCTACCGCGGCCCCTTCGCCTACAATATGAGCCAGCGCGACAATGACGCGCAGGACGACCCCTTCTTCCATCGCGTGCAGACCTATCAGGAATATCAGGGAGTTAAACTTTGCAACCGTTTCGATGTCTATTCTTATGTGAGAATATGCGAGAGCGCCGACTCCCACAATGTGGGGCGCGGACGCGGAGGGATACGCAAGGCTCTTGAGCGCATCAACGCAACTACCCTTGTGATCGGCATAAGTTCCGACATTCTCTTCCCTCCGGCCTGCCTCAAGGAACTGGCCGACTCCATACCCGGCTCAACCCTTGAGCTTATGGAATCGGATTTCGCGCATGACGGTTTCCTCATAGAGCATGAGAAACTAAACGTCATAATGCAAAACTGGCGTCTCACGCGTTAATAGTAGTATATGCACTTCTAACAAACATACGTTTATGAAATTCAAGACATTATGCCTCGGCGCCGCTCTGGTGGGAATCCTCTCCACAAGCTGCGTCACCAACAAGAAGTATGCCGAACTGGAAAGTCAGTACAAAGACCTTCAGACCACCTATGGCTCAACCCGTGAGGAACTGATCAACTGCAACGCCGACACCCGCAACCTGCAGCAGCAGCTCCAGGCTGCACAGGCCGCCAACGGCGAGCTGAAAGCCGGCATGCAGTCGCTCAAGAACACCCTCGACAAGAGCATGGATGCCAATGCACAGGGGAGCGTGAACATCGCCAAACTCGTTGACGAGATCAACGCCTCCAACCAGTATATCAAACAACTCGTCGACGCAAAGTCGAAATCTGACTCCCTCAACATCGCCCTCACAAACCGTCTCACCCGTTCGCTCTCTACCGACGAGCTCAAGGAGGTTGACGTGAAGGTGCTCAAGGGTGTGGTCTACATCTCTCTGGCCGACAACATGCTCTTCAAGAGCGGAAGCTATGAGGTGAACAGCCGCGCAATGGAGACCCTCTCCAAGATTGCAAAGATTCTCAAGGATTACAAGGACTTCGACGTGCTCGTTGAGGGTAATACCGACAATGTGCCTATCTCGAAGACCAATATCCGTAACAACTGGGACCTCTCCGCTCTGCGTGCATCATCAATCGTGCAGGTGCTCCAGAACGACTATGGCATCAACCCCAACCGCCTCTCGGCTGCCGGACGCGGCGAGTATAACCCCGTGTCAGACAACGACACCGAACTCGGCAAGCAGCGCAACCGCCGCACCGAAATCATCATCACTCCGAAGCTTGATGAATTCCTCGACCTCATCGACAAAGCTCCCGAGGACGCTACCAACTGATAATGCGTAATAAACTTCTTCGTCTGTGGCTCCCGCTGTCGGTTATGGCAGCCGGAGCCACAGCCTGTATTACCGAGGATCTGCCGGAGAATACCGGTGTCGAGGCCGGTGACCCTCTGCCGCAGTTCTCGGTGACTCTCAACGACGGCGCCACCGTAACGACCGCCTCGCTGCGGGGGAAAGTGGCCGTGATTGAATTCTTCAACACCTCATGCGATGATTGCCGCCGGGGATTCCCCGTGATACAGCAGCTCTACGAGCATTATGCCGATGATGACGCCGTGGAGATCTTCTGCATAGCCCGCGATGAGGATGACGCCTCCATCAGCCACTACTGGAGCGCCAACGGTCTGACAATCCCCTATTCGCCGCAGACCGGACGGAGCGTGTATGAGCTCTTCGCCTCAACCGGAATACCGCGCCTCTATATAGCCGACCGGAAGGGTATTATAACCTGGACCTCCGCACCAGAGGAGATTCCCTCGCTTCAGACAATCATGGATGAAATCAGCAATGCCGGTCAATCACGCTGAGAAGGCGTGAACTTTTGACGCGCTGATTCCTTATAATGGTGAGGGGCCGCTAAAAATGGCTCCCCCGCACCTATCCATGTCAGCTTCATCAGTCATAAAAACATGGCATATCCTGCCTCTCATATGTCTAATGCTGACCGGATGTATCTATGAAGACCTTCCACCCTGTCCGCCACAGGTGCTGAATGTGGAGTTTATCTGGGGAGATGAACCTCCGGCTTCGGCAGAGGGGATGAATGTGATCTTCTACCCTCTTGATGCAGACGGACAGCGCTGGATATTCAACATACCATCCCCCTATGGGGGACGCGTGGAACTCCCTGTGGGTTCCTACCAGGCTGTGGCTTACAACGCCGGCACCCGCCACATCGACTTCTGCGACACCGGGGGGTTCAGCACCATACGCGCCACCACCCTGTATGATGGCGCGGAGCCGGCCGACTCCGTGACGCCCACCGTCCCGAGTCCGGATATGCTCTACTCGGCATCTTTAAGCCGGATGACTGTCACCGGATGCGGCGTGGAGTATATCATGCCTGACGGCACGGAGGTGTCGTGCGGCAACAATACCGTAAGGATGTGGCCGCAACGCCGCACTCCGCGATATAACGTTATCCTTGAGGATGTCGACAAATTGAGCCACGTGCGCAGCATTTCGGCCGATATCTCCGGATTGAGCGCGGGCTGCCTCCTATATTCGGGTGAGAGGAGAGGCCCCTCCGTGACGACTGCTCTCGCGCTCAATGTCAACGACAGCACCTCGGCGTCAGGAAGTTTCCTGAATTTCGGGTATCTACCATCTGTGGAGCAGGATATAGAATTGATATTCACACTCGTAAAAAATAAGAAAGTGAGATACACGGGTAAGGTTTCCGACATAATCCGCAACTCCCCTACACCTTTTGACGTTGATATAATAATAAGAGGAATTCAAGTTCCCGACCAAGGCACGGCTGACGACGACAACGTCGGCGCCGACGTGGATGTGGAGGGCTGGAAAGTGGAGATAATCGACATAAACGTAGATCCTTTCCACCCTCGGTGACCCCACAGGCGCGGCACGTCGGAACATATTATTGAAAAAAATAAGAACAACTAAATTATACGATTATGAGAAATGCGTCAAAGTTAAAATATGCGTTCCCGATGGCACTGGCCGCAATGGCCGTGACGGGATGCTCGCATGAAGCGTCAGATATGCCTGACCCCTCTTCCCCCGAGACGGGAGCCATACGCTTCGCCCCAAAGACAAGTTACACCAGGGCGGAGGATATAACGGCCTCCAATCTAAAGAGTTTCAATGTCTATGCCTATACCGAAGGTGCCGATGACAAGCTGACTCTTTTCATGGATAATGTGACTGTGAACCGAACTGACAATAATACGTGGGTCTACTCCCCGCTGCAGTTCTGGCCCTCCGAGGCGGTTGACTTCTATGCCTATGCTCCATCAGGCACATGGGCCGGCGCGCATGGCCCGTTCGAGGCCGGGACAAGCTATATGAGTTATCCGGGCGACAAGGATCTTGTGTATGCCGTGAGTCTCGGCAACCGTGGCACTGCGCAGGGTGAGAACGCCCAGGTGATTCTCAATTTCCGCCATGCGCTGTCGAAAGTGGCTTTCAGGCTAAGCTCAAGCAACGCCAACCTGGAGGTAAAGGTTACCAACGTTGTGCTTTTCAACGTCTATGCCAACGGTACGTTCAGATATCCTACAGCCACGACCTCGGCATCAGCCACCCCTGACGCCGCGTCGGTCTGCACCTGGGAGGATACCAACACCCAGTCGGCCTATATCTATTACATGGCTCAACGTGATAACGAGCGTGTGTCGCTTACCACCACACCGACCGACTTCAGCACGGAGTCTCCCGACACAGGTGGCGCCAAGTATCTCATACCCCAGGCTCTACCCTACGATTTGGGCGATGACCACCGCGATGTCTACGTATCGATTACCTGCGCCATCTATGACAAGGATACCGGTGTTCAGCTCTGGCCTAACGACAATACGCCGGAGGCGAACAAACTTCCCCAGGCCTCATTCAACGAGGGTCTGCTCAGGTTCCCGCTTCACACAAACCAGTTCACATCATGGGAACCGGGCAAATATTACATCTACAATATTGTGATAAATGCCAACCCCGACATGGGCCACATCAATTTCGGTATGCCTACTGTCGACCAGTACGTCACCGTGGAGACAACTTATGAGTAAACCCGTCCCGAAGGGAATCAACAAGAGGGGGAGAGATTTGACTTTTGCAAATCTCTCCCCCTTTTTGTTTATGTGAGTCTGTTGTCTATCTGCGCCCTGTCACTTACCTACGGGATACTCGTCGAAAGCATACAGCACGGTCGAGAGATAGCGTTCTCCCGTGTCAGGGAGGAGTGCCACGATGGTTTTTCCGGCATTCTCCTCACTCCTTGCCTCGCGGAGAGCGGCCGCCAATGCTGCGCCTGAGGAGATGCCCACCAGCAGACCCTCCCTCTCGGCAAGCAGCCGCGAGGCTGCGATAGCCTCGTCGTCGGGTATGTCAACCACCTCATCGACGACAGCCGCGTTATAGTTGGCCGGCACAAATCCGGCCCCTATACCCTGGATTTTGTGAGGACCCGGCTTTCCGCCGTTCAATACCGGCGACGTGGCAGGTTCCACACCCACCACCTTTACCGAAGGTTTGTGTGCCTTGAGAGCCTCACCTGTGCCGCTGACCGTGCCACCGGTGCCTACACCGGCCACGAAGATATCCACCTCTCCATCCGTGTCGCGCCATATCTCCTCGCCTGTGGTGAGACGGTGAGCAGCAGGATTTGCGGGGTTCTCAAACTGCTGAAGGATTACCGAACCGGGATTCTGTTCCTTGAGTTCGTTGGCCATTCTTATGGCACCCTTCATACCCTCGCTTCCGGGAGTGAGCACCAACTTGGCACCGAGAGCCTTGAGCAGGTTCTGGCGCTCCACGCTCATGGTCTCCGGCATGGTCAGAATCAGCTTATACCCCTTCACGGAAGCCACCCAAGCCAGCCCGATTCCGGTGTTGCCGCTGGTGGGCTCGATGATTACCGCTCCCGGTTTCAAGTCGCCCGCTTTCTCAGCCGCCTCGATCATGGCCAGCGCTATACGGTCTTTGACACTTCCGCCGGGATTGAAATATTCCAGCTTTACGATTACCTTTGCCTTGAGGCCAAGGGCATCCTCGATGTTGCGCACCTCCAGAAGGGGTGTCGACCCTACAAGTTCTGTAAGGTTGTTGAAAATTTTTGCCATACTGTTAATGAATTTGGTTATGTATGCGTCATGGGCCTCATATACCCAGACCGTCAGTGAATGTTGTGGCAACAGCCTTGCGCTGCAGAATCCTTGAGCCGGGGGGCACCGAATAGGTAAGCCATACGTTGCCGCCGATTATGGAGTCATGTCCCACTGTGATTCTCCCCAATATTGAGGAGTTGGAATAGATGGTTACATTATCCTCGATTATTGGATGGCGCGGGATGTTTACGGGATGCCCATCGCTGTCGAGCGAGAAATTCTTGGCACCGAGTGTCACACCCTGATATAGCGTGACGTTATTTCCGATGATGGAGGTCTCGCCTATCACCACGCCTGTGCCATGGTCAATCGCGAAATGCTCACCTATCTCGGCACCCGGATGTATGTCGATACCTGTGGCGGAATGGGCCAGCTCAGTAAGGATGCGCGGAATAACCGGTATGCCCGATTTAAGCAGGGCGTGTGCCACACGGTAGTGCACCATGGCCTGCACCACAGGGTAACATAGAATCACCTCACCCATATTGTCGACAGCTGGGTCATTATGAAACATCGCCTCGACATCTGTGAAGAGCAATCTTTTTATCTCCGGGAGCGCCTCCACAAACTGCAGTGCCAACCCCTCGGGAGTTGTACCCTCCGGGAATGTGCAGCCGCAGCTCTCGAAATGGAAACCTTTTCCGATCTCCTCCTTTAGGATGGAATAAATCTTCTCCACACATACGCCGATGTAATACGACCTGACGGTGGCACTGTTGCGGCGACGGTCGAAAAAATCGGGGAATACGACAGTCTTTACCAGAGTTATAACCTCATTCAGTGCCGGCACCGACGGGAACGCACCTCCGCAGGCGGTCATCTTCCTCTCTTCAGGCAACGGTTTTGAAAGGATTTTTACATTCTCGCGCAAAGTAGCTTCAAGCAATTCCGGATTCATTTGTTAGAAATTTAATTGGTGTTAGCAACTGTTTAAAATTTATTACAAACAGATGTTTGAAGTCACAAAGATAGTTACTTATTCTAACACATAACAAACGAAAAGTGGCAAAAGTTGCATTACTGATGTGGAATGAGCGTATAATTATAACTTCATCTAACCAAAACGCCTCGTGAGTGTTATAATAATGATACGGTGCTCAATCACTTAACCCCCGTATTTTATATATTATGAATAATTTTTTGAAAAGCGGTGATTCCGTAAAAGTTGAGATTATTGATGCCGAGGGGAAGAACGTCTATACCTATACTACCGACGCGGCGGATAACTTCTCCAAAGCCACAGGGGATGCCTTCGCCACATCCGGAATAAACGGCAACCCCAAAGACTATACCTTCGTAGTGACCGATGCCACCAACGGAGAGTCGATCAAATTGAAGCTAAACGACAAGTACTACCTTGAGGAGGTGTGATAACCCTCTGAAAGGAGTGGCTATTCTCGAAAAAAGGAATGCGCCGCAAAAGCATCTCATTGGATGTTTGCGGCGCATTTCATACGTTTCAGAGGCCTGCCTTCAGCAGAAGCTCCTTCAGACGGAACACCTCATCGCGCAGACGCTGCACCTCGTCGGTGAGTTCCATATTGCGGCGTGCCAGCTGGTCGTTACGGTCGAGGAGGCGGTCGTTACTCAGCAGGAGGCGGTCGTTACGGTCTTCCAGCACCGCTATACGGTCGTGGTGTGAATGATGTTCGGCTTCATGGTCATGTTTATGAGCCTGGTCGTGGAAACGGTTAAGCAGCTGGTTGAACAGGTCACCCTCGCTGAAGTCAGCGAGACTGCGGGCAGGTGTTTCAGAAGACGGTGTATCCGGAATGAGATACTCCTCGAAATCCGGAAGATGAAAAATCTCCATGATACGGGTCTCCTTCTCCGGTGGGAGAGGGCTCTTCCCATTCTCAATTGCAGAGAGGAAGCTTTGGGTAATCTGCAGCAGCTGGGCCAGTTCATTCTGACTCATCCCTCTCTCTTTCCTGATACGCGCTATATCTATACGGGCCATAACAATTCACATTACTAAATCAAACCACGATTCTTACAACTTTCAAGGTAAGTATCAATTGCCCCCTCAAAGTCCTTCCGAATTTCATCAATAGTCATACCCTCATATGAAATAAGAGTACCATGAAGACCCTGGACTTTACCAAAAAGACAATTATCTTCATTACTGAACTCCACTGAACCAGTGTAACCCTTATACTTCAAATATCCCATACTCAGATAATTTTCCTAATTCTATGATTCAATTGCAAAGGTACTAATTTTTAGCATCAATAACAAAATAGAGTCAACTTCATTTTCACATGGAAAGTCCTGCTCAAGTTAGAATTTGATGGCAGCTCCGATAAATCCGGCATGCGAGAGGTTTGGCTCGTGCGAGGAATGCCCCCAGTGACTGTAAGGAGCGCCGGAATATAGGCAGAAGTCGGTGATACCATAGCCGGCATAGATGATGAACCGGTCAATCTGCATATTGACACCACATTTGAAATCCCAATTGAAGTTTTCGGCATGGCGGCTCCCGCTTGACCCCGGCGACAGCACCAGGCCGGGTTCTGCAAACAGATAGAAACCGGCATCCTGTTGTCGCCAATAGATGATTCGTGGCGAGCGTAGCACCAATGTCGGCATGAACTTTAATCTCATGGCATAGGGTTCTCTCTCCCCCCAGTAATCATTTTCCCAATCTCCCAGTCGCTCTATCTCGGCGCATACACCTAACTGGAATTTCACCCCTACGTATTGCATCGGGAAGTAGTTGATACCGAGTCCCACCTGATAGCCATCGGAATTAAATCCGATATCGCAATTGGCCTCCCAATGCCAAAGTTCATCAATCGGCATCAAAGACTGCGGAGAAGCAGTCCCACAGCAAAAACTGATGAGCCCCGCCACCATACCTGATTTAAGATACCGTTTCATAATGCAATGTGTCTTTTTAAATAATAATGAAGGCGGGAGAAGTTACTCTCTCGCCTTCGCAGGTTTTTGCAAGTGATCCGGTTGGGATTCGAACCCAAGACCCACAGCTTAGAAGGCTGTTGCTCTATCCAGCTGAGCTACCAGACCAATCCTTGACGGACAACCATCCGCAGCACTTATCATCTGACCGACACTGCAGGCTGATGCCCATTCGTTTGTGGCGCAAAGTTAGTCATTTTTTATGGTTCCTCCAAATTTTAGTTTCTGTTTTCATCGCTAATTTAGATATTTTTACAAATATCCCCCCACTCAGAACAGTGTGGAGAGGCGAGATGCTTCATCTCAGAACAGTGTGGGACGTGGTGCTGACCCTCTGCGCCGCATCACCCTCCTGGGCATCGGCATCTCTCTGAAACAGATGTGGAGCCCTATGGCCCGCGTCATCAGAAGGTCGTCATGACGACCGGGCAACGCGCCGTAGCTGCCGTTGGGCCGCTGTTCGTAAGTGAGATACTCGTCAAGACAGTTCCCGTCGCGCTCCACATACAGGCCCTCCCGGATGGCCTGTATGAGTCCGGATATTATCATCGGTTTGGTGGCCGTGTTGGTGTGGAATCCATATTTGCGCGGCACCCCCTGCAACACATCCTCCTCACTCTGCCGGCGCGCGTAAAGATTAGGATATGCCTCACGCAATTGGTTGAGGATAAATCCCGACTGGTCGCCATCCACCATCCTGACAGGATCGCGTGTCTCAAGGGTGTTGCTCTCTATCACCAGCAACGCCTGGCCGTAATATGTGGCTATCCGGGCTGCATTCCATGCAAGGAGGTCGATGTCGGTATGTCCGCGCCATTGCGCCACAATCTCGGGCTTGCGTCCGCTCTCCATCCCGTCGCGGTCAATCACGGCTATGACCGACCAGTCGGCACGCACCCCTCTCCCTCCTATATCCACAACCACCAGATAACGGTTGAGCACACTCGTGCCCGGCTCAGGCAATTCGCGGTCTTTCCATATCACCAGTCCTCCACGGGCATCTTCGCAGAAGCGCACGTTGCACAGAGAGCCTGCTCCGGAGGGTTCATCGCCATCTATCTCGCCGCGCATCAACGGAGTCTGACAGTCGCGGCGCAGAGCCTCAACCTTATATTTATCAAACACACGGGCGCCGGAATGCACAAACGCCTCGACATCGTCTGAGGGATATTCGGCCGCCATGAGTCCATGGTCGGAATATTTCGACCGCTCGGCCACATACCAGTTCAATGCCTCAAGCGTGGCTCCCTGTTCCCATAGCCACCAGAGATAGGCCCCCGGCTGAGAGCGGTCGGAGAGGGCCGACACAGCCTCGCGCCCCTCCAGCAGCACACGCGCAAAGCCCTCGATGTCGGCCAACGGCAGCGAGTATTGGTCAATCTCATACCATGGCACGAAGAGAGGGCGGAACTGACTCTCCCCGCTTTTGGCCGCCTCATACTCGCGATGAAAGTAATTCCCCGTGCCGTTGGCAGTCGACTCAAACACAATCATCGTCATCGGCGCAAGGAGCACACCGGAACAGGCTGAGCGGATTATCTGCTCAGGGGTCTTCTGCTGCGTGGCGCGCCATATCCCCACCTCCGAACAATGCACAAGGTTATAGTCGCCTCCACGGCAGGAGTCAGGACGTTCGGCCGACCCTAATTTCACCTTACAGTTGCGCGCTGTCACTCGGAATGAGCCACGCGACAGACCACCGTTCTCCATACGCCTCCCTTTCGGAGGCCGCCCCTCCTCATCACACAGCAGCCAGTCGGGATAATTCCGTAACATACGGTCGAACATATCCTTGATTTCATCAGTGGCCAATCCCTGATGGGCTATGATAAGTGAGTTGAGTCCACGGCTATGCACCATCTGCAGCCACGCCATATAAAGTTGCACACATGTCGACCCTCCCCATTGACGCGCCTTAAGAAGGATGAGCCGCACCGGCAGATCGGCACGCCTCATCTCCTCAAGTGCAGCCACCAACCTGCGCTGTGGACGGTTGAGCACGAAAAGCTTATCCTCACCCCCGCCCTTCTGCTTTATATATACAAACTTCGAGGCCCAGTAAGGGAAGTCGTGCAGAATCCTGAGCCGGATAAACTCACGGTTGAAATCCTTGCGGCGCGGATTAAGCAGCGCATACCGGCGGTCGTCGACCATCGACTTCGGCACCCAGACAGGATTCTCCTCCATACCGGGATGATCCACCCTCACTCTGTACGGATCGGCCGCATCACCGTGAATCGGATCGTAAGGGGTGTGTATCCGGGCGAGGCGGCGACGGTTCTCGGCAAGAATATCCTCTACCGTCAGAGGGGCATAATCAATCGCACTCTCATTCATATGCCACTCCTTTCCCCGGCGTGGCTCTTGCGGCGACGGCGGTATTCAGCGTAGATCACCGATTTGGCCCGCTGCCATGATATATAAGAGGAGGGAGCCGGCTGGTTGACCACCTCAAACACAAGTTCGTAGATTGTGGCTTCGGGACGTTCGGCACGCAGACGCATGAACCGGGCGAATATCTCACGATACATAGCCCGCTTCTCCTCAAACATCTTGCGGGTGGGGTCGTCGCCGGCGAGCATACGTCCGATGATGTGAGCCGCACGAGCCTCGCTTACCCAGAAGCGCGGAGCCGGAGTGCCGGCCGCCTCCTTGAAAGCCCTGGCCACCGCACGTTGGGAATCTGCCACGAGAGCTTTACGGAAATGATTGAGCAATACTGTGTTGCGCTCCGAAGTAAATTCGGATGTTGAATGTTTTTTCTTCATAAGATATAGTTTTATTAATGAAAACGACGCAAATTTAATATAAAAGTTTCAGAATAACAATAGCATTGCTAAATTCAATTATAATTTTGCAGTGTAAAAATCGCATATCCCAAAGATATAAGATTTTAAATCAGTTAAATCCAGCAAAAGCAATTATGGAGAAAAAGAGTAAAACATTATTGGAAATGATCAAGGAGCTCCTTCACATAGCGGCTCCGGAGACCGCCACCGGGCCCGAGGCAGAGATACTGCCAGAACCACCCGACAGCGAGGTAGTGGAGAGGCTGATCAGCAAAGCCACCACAGACCCTAAAATCCCTGAAGAGCCTAAAGACCCTGAAGAGCCGCCCCGCTCCTGCCCGTACGCCACGAAGAGGGCGATTGTAGAGTCGCTCAACGAGATACGCCGTTTCGCCGAGGAGCATCAGTTGGCCACGACCGTCGTGAGGGCGCTCCTCACCATGCTGGCAGAGATGGCAATCGGAGCCTTGAAAGGGAAAGTCAGCGGAGCCGTACTCGAGGCGCTCCTGAAGGCATTCAACTATGAGCGCGACAAACAGAGAGCCTATGAGCAGGGGGAACTCGATGGCCGGAACGCCACCATAATCGAGACACACTTTCCCGAGCCCAATAACCCTCCCGGCACAGACGGGCTCCCTCACGTAAACGGCATAGTAAGCAATCCCGAGGGAAGTTCCAATATTTTCGAGCTTGCCCGCTCTGCAAGGGACTGACCATCCCCCCAACACGCCAAAACAGAAAATAACAGAAAAACATCAGCCAAGCAAGCTGAAAAACTAAGACAACCAACAAAATAAAACCAATTTAAACATAACAACGCTATGATTACATCAACAAAAGGTGAAAACGAGAGCATGGATATGGTGAACGGCAATCCGGAACTCAGCAACGGCACGTCAGGGAATCCCACACAAGCACCGGGTCAACCGGCAACGGTGAGTGCGACTGCGGCCGCCTCCGGCGGACTGAACGCCGGGAATTTCGTGGAGAGCGACATCGACAATGAGCTCTTCCGATTCAATAACGAGGACGCTCCCCTCATGAACCTCATGCTGCGCGCAAAGCGCGTGAAGGTGAACAGTCCGGAGGTCGACCATTATATGATCGATGAGCCGGGTGCCTCGGTGGTGACAATTGAGGCTTGCGGCGGAGGCAACAAACTCCAGGCCTCACTTCCGCTGGCCATCAACGACCAGATGACTCCACGGGCCAACTGCACACTGCTTGTAAACGGAATCGACGGCTATGACGAGAAGGGTGAGAAAACCCCGGGGAAGAGTCTTATGCTCTACGTCACCGGACGTGACTCAACTACCGGCGACCCTGTGGTGAGAGCCGTAAACGGCCCGCGTGCCAACACGGGCGACGAGTGCTGCCAGCTCCCGATGATTCCGGCGGGAACTACCATCATCATATTGGCAAACTCCCTCTATGAGACCCAGAAGGAGGTGGATCCCGACCTCATCATACCCTCACCCACACGCATCTATCTCCAGAAGCGTGGTATGAACCAGGTGGTGAGCGACTATTTCGAGAGCCAGCGCAAGCGCATACCCTTCTCGAAGTCGATGATCGCCGAACAGGCCATCGCCAATTTCAAGGTGAGGGGCAACCGCACACTCTGGGCGGGACGCGCCGGCAAGTTCAAGCTCTCGGTCGACAAGATGGGTCTCCAGACAGTCTACACCACCGAGGGGGTGCGATGGCAGATAAAGCGTGAGATGCAGGCTCCCGGTGAATGGGCCGTGGAGCATATGATAGCCCTCGCCAAGATGTTCTTCACCGGTGAGGATGTGCCGCGCAGCGCAATCCTTCTGGCCGGAAAGAATCTGTTGGAGGCCATCCAGCGCATCGACTATTCGAAGCATCATGAGATCCAGATCACCACAAAGACCAATTCCCTCGGCTGGGTTGTCACCAATTTCCATACGGTGTTTGGCGACATCGAGATAAAGCGCGAGCCTACGCTCGACAGCCTCGGCTGGAGCAATTCAGGCGCGCTCCTCGGAGAGAACCGTCTCGTGCATTACGTCTACTCGTCGGAACATACCTTCGCCGACCGTGTCGGCGGTGAGGAGGCCACACGCAGCGGTGTGCTTATCTGGGACGCCCTCGCCCTGAAAGGCTCGTGCCATATATGGATCGACGGCGAAGGGGGCGGTGCCATCGGGGGCACAACCCGCTGGAGCCTCTGGGAGAAGGAGACAGCCCCCACCGATATCTACGACGGCGCACGCTTCTATCTTGTGAAGGATTGCCCCGGCATATCCTCAAGCGCGAAGAGCGGCCAGATGTGGCAGGTAAGCGTCGATGGCGATAGCGCCACCTGGAAGAAACTCACCGGCCAGCTGAACTGATAACCATAATATGAAACCTTCTAAAACAATCTGCGATATGCCAAAGACAACCAACGATATGCGACATTACATTGCACCCGGCCTGCTCGACTTCAGCATGACCATCCCCGTCGGGGATGGATGGGTGAGAGTGGAATTCACCGGTGGCCGTTCGGCCGGATATGGCGAATACTCAGCCGGCTATTCAACCGACGACCCTGTGATGATACGTCTGATCGAGAACTCACGCGAGTTCCGCTCAGGGAGAGTGAGAAAACGATAACGCACCATCATCTGAAAAAGAGAGTGTGCATCAACACCTGAAGAATATATGGCTATGAAAGTTGAGAATCTTCTTGACGATATGCTCACGGCCATGGGTTACAACCCCGCGCTCTGCGGATATGACACAGCCGCGGAGTGCCGGGGGGTCTCCCTGAGGTCGAGATTAAGAAAAGAGGTGGAGAGACGGGCCGCGGAAGCGGTGCTCTCCACCCCTGTAAGGGAATTGACAGGCTGGCGACGTTGGCCGGCAGCCGAGATTATACCTGATGATTCGGGACGCGGAGTGCTGCCACTCCCCGATGATTTCCTGATGCTTCTGAGTCTGAGGCTCAGCAGCTGGGAACGCCCCGTAAGGGATATCCTGCACCCCTCGATGTGGCTTTACCGTCTGCAGAATTGCCGGTGGTCGGGACTGCGCGGCACTCCACAGCGTCCTTTGGCCTTTTTCACGGCTGACGACGATGGCCGGAGAGCCCTGGAACTATTCACCGTAGGGAAAGATCCGGCCACAGTGGCCGAGGGGTGGTATATGCCGGCTCCAAGGATATCGGGCGATGAGATCGAGATTCCACCCGCGGCCTATCACACCCTGATTGCCGCGAGTGTCGCCACCTGACTGATTCAGAGTGTCGAGACCTGTCGGATGTAGGCCACGATACGGTAGAGTCCGAAGATACTCGCCTTCGGAATCTGAAGATCAGGATACTTCGGATTGTAGCTATGGGCCTCTATGAAATCGCTACCCTGCTCGGAGGGATAGACCACCTTTAAAAGCACCCCGTTCTCCGTATCGATAATCATAGGGTGTCCCCAGGGTATGAAGGCCCGGTCATTGATGCGGCACACCACGGCCACCGAACCGTCCTTAATCTCAGGCTCCATGCTGTCGCCTGAAATCGGTATGGCCATGTCGGCCCCTCTCACCGGCACCGTTATCATGTCGCATTCACGGAGTTTCACCCCATGCGAGAATTCCTGCAGGTTACCGGCGAATGCCTCTACCGGAAGCAGCGGCACCTGAAATTCAGAATGTTTCTGAGGCCGGGGATCGTCGTTATACATACTCCCCTCGCCATAGAGCAGCCAGTCGCGGTTGAGCCTCGGATATATGAGCGACATCCTCAGCACCTTCTCCTCGGGCAATGACTTGCGCATAGCCCCCACGTAGGCCGTTGAGAGCCCCATCTTTCGGCAGAACTCAGCCTTCGACTCATTCTCCGCCTCGAGGAATTCAAGCAATCTTCCTTTTACAGTACTTTCCATAATTTAGTTTTAGTTAGTATTAATTAGCGATAGCAAAGTTAATGATTTTCTCAATCATGCAAAAATAAAATATATGAAAGTTATCGACATCAAGCTTTTCAGACGTAAAATCTATCAGGAAGTGGCTCGTACGACGGCCTATACCGGTGTGAAGAGCGAAAACGCGGCCTCTCTCAAGGATGAGGATGAGAGAGCGGAAATGTTCGACAGGCTCGCCACGGTCGACGAGGATAACCCGCTCCTTTCCGACTATCTCACGGAAGCATCGGCTTTCGCCGCGGAGGTGCTGCGCAGTTTCATCGCCTCTGTCAGTCTTGCGGGGGAGACCCTCAACTTCTCGCTCAATGCGAGCGACTCGTTTGACGACACTCTCACCCCTGTGGTGGTGAACAACCTCAACGCTTTCCTCACAGCCTCGGTGACGGCACGCTGGTTCCGCCTGAGCTGCCGTGAGAAAGCCGCAGAGTGGGAGACGGAGGCTACGCGGCGCATCGACTCGGTGCTCGCCACCCTCTGCCACCGCATGGCACCCCGCCGGAAGAGAACTACCCAATGACAAACCCTATAAAAACATTCAAGCTATGGAAGTTTACATCAACCTTGACATACATGAGATTGTGTATGACGTGCAAAACAAGACCTATCTCACCGGCAAAAGCCGGCGCGATGGCTCAAACCATGAACAGGTGGCCAATATGCAGGCCAACGATGATGACGAGAATGCCAACCAGATTCTGCGCAGCATATCTATGGCCTTCTCAAATCTCAAGACCAAGCTCGGGGAATACCTCAACCTCACGGAATCTACCGTCACCAACGAGCTTATTGACAGCGACACTAAGCTCACGCTGAGTCTGAAGATGCCCTCCAACTACAACCGCTCTACAGTGGAGACGCTTGCGGCGGCCGCCCACCAGTATATCGTGAGTATGGCCGTGACCGACTGGTTCACCATCACCCATAAATCGGATGCCCCTGAGTATGCCACCCTCGCCAACGCGAGCCTTGCCATAATTTCGGAGGCGGTCAACAAACGTTGCCGTCCGGTAAGAAACGTAGCGGTGGAGCCATGAGAAGCATACTGTTCAAACGCAGCGAGCTCTGCTATGACATAGCCAACCTCGCTTTCGTGGCAGCCGACATCCGCGAAGGGAGTGTCGAAGCCCACCGCCTGCACCAGACTTTCGACGTGTGCGAAGGCCGGAACAACGACTCCGTCAACCGCTGGCTCGGCCAGGCCTTCGCCGAAGTCGGTCTCATCCTCCAGCGCATCACCATCCCACCACCCACTCCAGCCTCGGATCTCAGCGATGACGATGAATCCCCGACAGAGTACAGACTGATGCTACGCACAGGAACCGTCACAGAGCAATTGGCGATATGGCTGAAGGAGGCGATACACAACTACCTCACCGCCTACGTCCTGGCGCGTTGGCTTGACCTAACCCTCCCCGAGGCCTCAGCCGTCTGGCACGACCGCACGGAAGAATGTCGCGACGCCCTCACCTCCGCCCTCCTCCGCCTGCAGTCTGCCTCCCAACGCCAGAAATCCCGCTCCGTCACCCGCCGCCGCGTCTCCCCCATCTGACCCTCTCCGCCGCGCCTCCATGAGAGACGCGGCGTATTCTTGTAGGGACGCAAGTCACTACTTTGTTATGGTCTGCTGCAATGTTGTTGCCCCATAAAATTTGAGAAACATACCATAATTGCCAATATAAAAAGTGAGAAACGTAGGATATTTACCTAAAATAATTTTGAGAAATGGAAAAGATTATGTAATTTAGCATACTAATTTCACATCCTTCAAATATGAACTACATTTTTAAACGCAAAATTTATCAAAGAATAAAGAAATGGAAAATTGAAAAAGATGGCTCAACAGCTCTTCTTATCAAAGGTGCCAGACGAGTTGGGAAGTCTACAATTGCAGAAGAATTCGCAAAGAGAGAATATGAAAGTTACATTGTTGTAGATTTCGCAGATGCTCCTTCTGCATTGTGGGAGGCTGTAGAGAATATCTCAGACCGTGACTATTTTTTCATGCAATTGCAATTCATATATGGCGTAAGATTAATTGAACGAAAATCAGTTATCATTTTTGATGAGATCCAGAAATGTCCCGCTGTAAGACAAGCTATCAAATATCTCGTCAAGGACCGTAGATATGATTATATTGAAACAGGGTCACTTCTTTCCATAAAGAAGAACACCAAAGATATTGTAATTCCCAGTGAAGAAACCCGTATCACGATGCACCCCATGGATTATGAAGAATTCCGCTGGGCCTTGGGTGATGAAGCTACCGTACCTCTAATGCAAGAGATGTGGACAAAAAAGAAGGCTTTTGGCGATGCAATAAATCGAAAATTGATGAAAGACTTCCGACTTTATATATTAATCGGTGGTATGCCGCAAGCTGTGGAGGCTTATCTTGATTCCAAAGATCTAATGACAGTTGACCAAAAGAAAAGGGAAATCATAGAATTATATCTTGATGATTTCGAAAAAATTGATTCATCGGGCAAAGCCTCTCGATTATTTAAATCGATTCCATCCCAATTGACCGGGAATGCTTCCCGATTTAAGGTAAAAGGAGCTCTCGGAGCTTCTATTGATAAAGAAAAGATGCAAGAATTGCTTAAAGATCTTGAAGACAGCTGTACTGTAAATATATCATATCATGCCAACGACCCAAACGTAGGTTTGTCGCTTCATGCAGATTATGACTCATATAAAATGTATGTCGGAGACACCGGTCTCTTCATTACTCTTGCCTTCTGGGATAAGCATGTCACCGAAAACGTCATCTACCAAAAGTTATTGTCCGACAAACTAAGTGCAGACCTTGGTTATGTGTATGAAAATATTGTGGCTCAGATGTTGACTGTAAAAGGAGACGGTTTATTTTACTACACATGGCCTACAGAAAGCGGCAAACATAACTATGAGATTGATTTTGTTTTGTCAAGAGGAAGCAAAATATGGCCTATTGAAGTAAAGTCATCGGGATACAAGACTCATGCGTCACTCGATGCTTTCATTGAAAAATTCTCCAGCCGCATTGACAAATGTTTTCTCATATATGCAAAAGATTTAAGAAAAGACGGACAAATCCTCATGTTACCCGCATACCTTACAATGTTCCTTTGACCGTTATCTCTACTCCTCAAAAATATAGTAGCCGGCTTCGTTGCCACTTACGGCTATGGCGGCGATGTTGGGATTGCTCACCGCGTCCCCGCCGCGTAGCGGGGACTATATCTATCGTCATCGAGACTTTTTATTTAGCAACTATCCAAATCTCTTGGCAAGAGATTTGGATTTGCTCGGTTGTATTGATTTTAAGGGATTTACGTTGGTTGCATAGAACCATTAATTAAACACTGACTATGTTATAAAACATATTTCGTTATTTTGAACCCAAAAAATTGTGATTGTGAAATATTTCCGCTAACTTTGGACATGGTTAAGTATCTCTTGCCAAGAGACTATAAAAAAAGAAAACAACAAAGATGAAGAAAAAATTAAAAATTTCAGTAAGTGGAGAGGATAATGAGTTGACTTCTATCTTCTTTACCCCGTGCTCTGATGAAAATCTCCCTGACTTATTAGATGCAGCTGAAGAAGACGACCTCTTCAATTACGTATTCAATGGCAAAGAATTCCGTTTTTATGGTTCTTACCCAAATAGCGGGATAGTGAAATATATGATTGAAGGAGAAGAAACTCAGGAAGATGACAATGGCTTCAATCCATCATTTGCTGCCATGACCGTGAATGGAATCATGGATAACTGGGGCGATGATCCAGAGACATACGAACCTCATGTGAAATTCATGAAGGAAATGAAATTTGACACGCCTGAGAACAAAGAATCGGAAGCCATAAAAAAAGTCTGGCAACAGATGGGTGCCAACAAAACCGATTCCGATGAGTTCTTCCATCTCTTGCTCAAAGAGATTCTCGGAGATAATCCGGCGGCAGCTGTTTGGTGTTCTAAACTCGAAGAGGGAGATGAAGATTCCTTTATGTCAGCAGAATTCGAAATTGATGTTGACGGAGAATTCGACATCTCAAAAATAGAGTTTATCAGCTTCGATGAAGAGTTTGAGAGCGAACCATTGGAATCATACGCAAGCCATGATATGGTATTGCTCAATGCAATCGTATATGACGGCAAAATGTATTTTGCAAAAGATGAAGTTGAGGTCGAAGATGGTTGCGACGGTGACAATCTCATCGAGGAGAGTGGCGTAATTAATTCTTCAGAGCTCTAACCCCCTCCCCCTCCGACCACAACCTCCACACCGCACTCTCTACTTCACCCTCTCCACTCTTGAAAAAGGTATATACCTTGTAAGAGTAAGCTCCAACGAGAATAAGATCTTTATCCGCTGATAGTTTACCTTTATAACCTTAGAAAGGATGTGTCAATGGTCTGACACATCCTTTCTCTTTTTCTTTATTCCTCAAAAATGTAGTAGCCGGCTTCGTTGCCGGTGCCGAAGATGGCGGCCACGTTTGGATTGCTCACCACGTCGCTGTTGCCGTAGGGCAAGAGCCAGGGCCAGCGGTTCATCCCGTCATCATCATTGCAGGGATTACGCATCTTCACATACTCCTCCCCCATCTTGCGTAGCCGGCGGAGGTCGTTGTAGGTCTCTATCTGCTCGTCGCGCACCTGCGAGAGGTATTTCTGCACCATAACCTCTCCTAACGTCACCGTGTCAAATTGCATCAGATATTCAGATGCCAGATCCTTCACCCCGGCACTTTCCGGCGCATTCTCCGCATAGTCGGCGAAGGAGGCTCTTACGCCTGCCTGGAAGTCGGCCGTAGCATCCTTGCCAAGCCGCAGCTTCGCCTCGGCTATGACAAACCTCAGCGAGGCCTCGCTCAACAGGTGCTGTCCGGCACTCGCGTTACCTAACCATGCCGGTGCCCCGACATTGTCGATCGTGGAGGCCAACGCAGCATCGCCTGGATTGGCCCAGAGCACCCCTGTGCCGAATGTGTCGCAGGCGTACACCCCGAGACGAGGGTCTTCCCTCTCCTCCATTAGCCGGACTACCGTGGCGGAGGCCCCGCTGTAATGACGGCTCTTGAAATAGGCCGCCCAGGGATTCATGGCCTCCACTCCGTTGAATACGGCAAGCTCCGCACCCCGGAAGCCGAGTTCAAACGCTCTCTCTCCGGCTGTCACCACCGCGGCAGCCGCCTCCGGATTGCGTACAAGGCCATCAAGCAGCAGACGGGCCTTAACCGCATATGCCAATGCGAGCCACTGTGTCACATCCCCCTTGTAGAGAAGGTCATGCTCCCCGACATTTGACATGCCACCGTCAATAGCCTCCTGAAAGTCGGAGATAGCCGTGTCGGTCAGCGCAAGCAGCGAGTCATACACATCTTTCTGCGCATCGAGGCGCGGATTACGTATTTTCGGGTTGCACGCCTCCGTGTAAGGGATGTCGCCATGAAGGAGCGTCAGTGTGGAATAACCCATCACCTTGAGCACCTCCGCCATACCTTTGAGATCGAGCTGCCCCGCATTCACGCCATCGGTGCATTTCGATATTATCAGGTCTATGTTGAGAAGGTTATGATAGGTGTTGTTCCATTCATTATTGAAAGTGGTGGGGGCGGCCGTTATCACAGGGTCGCGCAACTCGGCATACATCATCTGTGTGCCGCCGTCGCCGAAGATCTGTTCGGTATATGACGCAACATGCCACGCATACCCCCCGCCGAAGGTGGTGAACGCCATCGACACCACCGCATCAGGGAGCTGCAGACGGGCATCCACGACATCCACCGGGGGCTGGTTGTCAACACGGTTCAGACGGTCAAGCTCATCTTCCGAGCACCCCGTGGCCATAAACACAACCATACAGAGCGCCGCCATAAAATATCTCATACTGTATCTCATCTCAAATATCCTCCTTGATTTAAAATTGAATCTTCAGACCGCCACCTATGCTTGTCGTGGCCGGCATTGAATACCGCTCGAAATATCCACCCATGTTGCCGTTACCCTGCGAGGCCTCGGGGTCGAAGTTGGGGAGACGGGTCCAGAGAAGCACGTTACGTGCGAAGGCGAACACCTCAAACCCTATTCCGCACACCCTTGGCAGACGGCAGGTGAGGGTGATGTCGCGCAATTTCACGAAACTCATGTCATACACACCCGCCTCGGCTATATTATTGTAGGCCTGGTAATACTTCTGGCGGTCAACCTCCACCATGTTCACCTCACCCGTGGCCATATCCACACCCTCGGCCACAATCGTACCCTCATGCCAGGGGAGCGACTCGCGGGTGACGCCGGAATAATTCATCGTGAGGTTTGAGCCGTGATACATCCTTCCTCCGGCCTGCCAGCTCAGCGTGGCGCTCAGGCTCAGGCAGCGCCACCGGGCATCGAGGTTGAATCCGGTCACAAGGTCGGGGGTGCAGTCGGCCAGGCACACACTGGCGGCTGTGGCCTGCGGCAGGCCGTTGTTGAGCAGCAGACGCCCGTCGTCGGTGCGCTGGAAGGCCGTGCCGTAGATGCTCGGATATGAATGCCCCTCCTGGGCGCGTATCTGTGGCGAGGTGAAGCCGCCCAACATTATCGACTCCACACCGGGAGCCAACTCCACAACCTGATTGTCAAGCGTGGTGAGATTCACACCCACACCCAACGAATAGTCCGGTCCGCGCAGAATCTCGGCGTTGAGGTCAACCTCATGCGACCATGTGCGAATCTTTCCGGCATTGGCCATCATATAGCGGTAGCCTGTGGAGCCGGCGGTAGGTATGCTGAAAATCTGTCCGGTGACGTTCTGCCATGCCACTGTGTAGGAGGCCTTCAGACGGCGGTTGAGAAATTCAAGGTCGATACCCCACTCCACATTATCGGTGTTCTGTGGATGCAGGTCGGGATCATACACCTGGAGATAGGGGACGTAGCTCGACACACCCCCCAAAGGATACCTCACCGGAGTGAAGGTGTACATACCCCCGCTGTAGGTGGGGATATACATGTAATTGTCGCGGTAAGTACCGGCCTGACCCACCTGTGCGAACGACACTCTCAGTTTGCCGAAATCCAAGGGTGACCAATCCCGCAGAGGCTCCATCCCGGAGAATACCCACCCTAACGATACCGAGGGATAGAAGAAGGTGCGGTGGTCGCGGGGCATGGATGACACCACATCGGAGCGTCCCGTCACTGTAAGATAGAGCATGGAACGCCAGCCCAGTCCCACACTCCCGAAGAAGCCCAACGTACGGCGGCGCGTTGTATATTCCGAACCGGAAAGCACCTTGGCGTTTGATATCACCGGCATACCGTAGAAATTGAAATTCGAGCCGGTATAGCTGCGCCAGAGATTGGAGCTCTCCTCCACCTCCGAACCGAGCATGAGGTCGAAATCGAAGTCATCGCCGAAGAGGGCGTTATAGGAGGCGGTGAAGAGATTGTTGAACACATTCGAGGTGACACCGTAATTGCTTATCTGACCGCCCGAGCTTCCGGCTGAACCTGTCTCAAGCACGTCTGAATCGGAGGTGGTGAAACAGTCGATTCCGGCCTGCTCGCGCAGACGCAGGGTCATGTTGCCGTCAGGGCCGAATCTAAGGTCGTATTGCAGATAGGCGTTCCCGAAGAGCCGGCCGGTATGGCGGGCATATTCATTATTGGCCACCCACCAGTAAGGGTTGTCATACACCGTGGGGCGGTAGGATACCTGCTTCGAGGGGTCGTTGGGAGCGCAGTAAGGTAAGCCGGCGAGGTCATACTCAGCCGGAGCCTGATACACCGTATTCACGATAGCGTTATTACCCGAGGGGGCGGCGTGTATCTTTGTAGATGAGTAATTGACGGAGAAGCCCGTTGTCCAGCCCGGGGCGAGCCACCAGTCGACGAGTCCGCGCACATTCCATCGGTTCATGTCGGTGCCCGGCACCACGCCGCCCTGATATGAATTGTTGATGCCGAATGAGTATGAGAGGCGGCCGTTGTTCTGCGCCACGGCCAGCGAGGTGTTCTCGGTTATGCCGGTGCGGAAGAAATCGCCCACATTGTCGTAAATCTGCGGGTAGATCCACGGGGATAGCCCCGCCTGTTCAAGTTTGGGATTCATATACATCCCGGGGTGGCCGTTTGCGTTGCCGCCGTAGAGAGGGTCATCGGGGAGCGACGATATGCGCGGGCCCCAGGTGGTGGCGGCATTAGGGTCGTAGGCCGAGAGCTTGGTGCCCTGGGCATAGGTCTGCTGAGGATGGAAAGGACGGCTCACGACATCGGCCGATATATTTGTGGATACCGTCACCGAGGGGCGCGATGTGCGTTTACGCGCACGCTTAGTAGTGATCACCACCACACCGTTGGAGGCCCTTATGCCATAGAGGGCCGAGGCAGCCTGACCCTTCAGAAAACTGATCGACTCGATATCGTCAGGATTAATGTCGATCGAACGGTCGGGGAGGTCGGCTCCGCGCACAGAGTTGCCGGTGCTGAAATCAGGGTCGGCATTCACCGGCATACCGTCAACCACAAACAGCGGACGGTTGCTGTCGGTAAAGGAACGGGCGCCACGGATCACAATCTGATTCGAGGCACCCGGACTCCCTGACGAGGGACGAATGTCAACACCCGCCACCTTACCCTGGATGGCGGATGATATGGAATTTGTTCCGGCCGTATTGAGGTCGTCGGCATTCAGATTCTTCACGGCATAACCCAAGCTTTTGTTGGCTTTGCTGATTCCGAGTGCCGTCACCACCACTTCGGTGAGGTCAGATGAATAAAGAGCCGTGTCGGCGGCATTATCCGGAGCCCCCTCTGCTGCGGAGACCCGGTGTGGAAGAATGGCCGCGCTTCCGGCCAATAGCGAAAGAAAGATGGATAATCTCTTCATCATGTGTAAGTTAGGGACTGACGCACATCTATTCTCCCGGCATGGGATAATGATGTGTGCATCCAGCGCACTAAATTACATCATTTATTCAGCATATCCAAAAAATTTGTTAAAAAACGTATACGGTTTTCAGAAATTTTCTTGACTCAGACGGTGTTCGAGACTGAGCGAGTCGGCCACGAAGGCATCGAAAGTGTCCAGGAGGTCGCGCAGCGACGTCATGGAGTTCTGCGTCTGCTGGTTGTAGAGCGTGCCGCTTATGGTGTTGCTGTCAAGCCGCCCCTGCAGGGCACCGCTCACCCCTGACACATCCTCCATCATCTTGAGCTGGATGTCGAGAAGCTCGCTTATACCCACATTGGCGGCGTTGCCGCTCACCTGCTGCGGCAGCGGCTGACCCGTCTTCGGACGGTAGACAATCACACCGTTGAAGCGGCTCCATTGGTCAACCACCTCCTGAAGGTCGGCATCCTCGGGCAGAGCATCCTCCGGAAAGAGGAGCACGCCCTTGGCGGAAGCCCTTATCACCCAGTCATATAGGGTTATGAGGCGATTGGTGTA
>CANPMT010000014.1 GCA_947575235.1 uncultured Porphyromonadaceae bacterium | reverse complement strand
GGGACACAAGGATTTTCAGTCCTTTGCTCTACCAACTGAGCTATGGCACCTTTTACTTTTTAGGAGAAGTTTACTGTTCTTTTAACGCTCTGAACTTCTCTTTCAAGAACTTTTTGACTCTCTCTTGAGCTCTTATCGTTCCCGTTTGCGATTGCAAAGTTAGACACTTTTTGGCATTCCACCAAATTTTTTATCAACTTTTTTTAATCTTTTTTGAACCATATCAGATAAGACATTGATTTTAAATATATTCAGAGGTTAATATTTTTATCAGCCTTTGCGGTTTTTCGACCTACCAACGCCCTATTTGGCGGGATTTTCTCCACCTTCCCCAACAATCAACGCGCTTTTGGGCGGTTTTTTCTCCACCTTCCCCAACGGCAAACGCGCTATTCGGAGGATCTTCTCCACCTTCCCCGGCACTCAACGCGCTATTTGGCCGTTTTCTCTCCACCTTCCCCGGCAATCAACGCGATATTTGGTGTTATCTTCACTACATCCCGATTGCAATCACCTATGGTTAGCACCCTTGGCTCCTCTCCAAGGCGTTCCATAGCTCGCTTCACTTTCAGGACTGCTCTTAGAATCCATTGGAAGAGATATAATCCTCGTTTTACCCTACCTTCTTAACTAATACAATTATCTGAATTTTAAACGCATCCCCATACGTTAACAATAACGCATCCCCATACGTTAACAATAAGACAGCCCCATAAGTTAACAATAACGACTGAAAGCCTGTGTTTCCTTGCCAGGCTTTTACCATGTATAAAAAATATTTAATAAATTTTGCAAATAAAAATATTATTTAATATCTTTGCCAATAATTAAGATTGCTATTCAAGTTCAGCATCCATGCCAGATGAACTTGCTAAGGGAGCTTAAGTTGTATTGTTACTGATTATTAAAATTGATTCATCAATTTTATATCCGGTTGCATTATCACACATAATTATTCATTTAAATCCTTAATTTATGAGATTAAACACTACAATTGCCATGATGGCGTTCATTCTCACCGGAATGAATGGAAGCTCGGCTCAGGAAAGTGATGTCAAATCAATCCTTGAGACCAGAGTTACGGCCGAGACAAGTGTAGGCTACCCGGCGCAGGCGCCCGGTCCTGTACTCGATGTGATCAAAGATGCGGAAGGGGAAATTTTTTATTATCAGAAAAGCTGTTCAGGCTATTTCCGTAATTACTCGGCGCAGTATGTTCCATATTCCGATGCCGAGATTCCAGCTCATATCGTCTTTGACGGTGATGACGTCTACTTCTTCAATATTCTCAGCAAAGCACTTACCAACAGCTTTGCAAAAGGCGTGAGGTCGGGGAATAAAATCTCACTTCCTCTCCCTCAGACACTCCTCTACAATGAACAGCTCAAGGATGGCTACAATCTTGCGCGTGTGAAGCCTGTTACTGAAACAACGGAAGATGGAACTGAAAAAACCACCTATGTAATCGATAACGAAGGGGAACAGATGGCCACATACACCATATCTGACGATGGCACGATTACAATGGATGATATGGGGGACGGATGTGGAATCGGTCTTGTGTTCATAAATGACGATGTATGGGGTGGATATACCGATGTCACTCAGGTATATGCACCTATCAGTGAGCCTATAGTCACTGTGCCTGATAATGTAAAATGTGACGAATGGGCTTTGACCACTAATGGGTCAGGCTATTATGTTAAGGTAGGATTCGATGGGAAGGATGTCTATATCGGAGGGATGTGCGGTAATGTCAGAGACGCATGGTTCAAGGGCTATATGGATGGAGACAAGATAAGAGTGCCGTCCGGACAGCTCGTCGGTATATACAGCGACACGTATTATGTCTATGTGAAGTTCGCCGAAAGAATCGAAAATACCATCACTCTACTTCCTGAAGATGTGGAATTCGTATTTGATTATGATGCTGAGAAAAAGTCAATGACTGTAGCTGACCAATCACAGCTGTTCCTTTTCAATGTGTCTCCTTCAAAAGTATCGATTCTTCAGATGTTTGAGAAATTCAGGATACATTATCAGGATACACTTGCCGGAACCCCTGACAATCCGTTCAACCTCTGGTATAGTACCGCCAACTATGAATGGTATGGCTTCAATGAATTCAATATAGACATCCCGAGAACAAGCACAGCCGGCGACCTTCTTGATCCGGATTGTCTATATTATCAGATTCTGATGGATGGAGAGGTGATGGAATTCCTGAAGGAGGACTATGATATAGAGAAGGACATGACGAATATTCCGTATCTCTATGATAACTCTAACGATATCTATTCCTACGGAGGCTCCGGAAGGGCAATCGGGATATATGCCGATGACGGTTTCGATACGTTGGGAGTGCAGCTGTTCTATTCTTATGACGGAGTATTGACTGAGTCTGCCATAGCGACGCTCGATATCAAGACCGGTGAAGTTACTTATTCACCGTCGACGGGGATAAAGGAAGTGTCAGCCTCTGAGGGAACGGTGGTGAAACGTGACTACTATGATGTGTCAGGTAGATTGATTTCTCATCCGGAGAAGGGTTCTCTCTGTATTGAGCGGATTACGCTATCCAATGGCAATATCGTGTCGCGTAAGTCTGTAATTAGATAAGGCTATCATTGATTTCGGCTGCATCCAATAAAACGATGCAGCCGAATTTTTTTTGGGTAGTGCTTCTCTCCCGGCGTGTCAGCGGCGCGTCTTGCGGAAGCGGCCGAAGAGGTAGCCGGCGGCTTCGTCCAGCTCGGGGAAACGGCCCAACTTCATCACAAGAAGGTACACCACTCCCCCACCAAGAACCTCCACACAAAGCTGAACTATGGATTGCAACCTAACACCCGACGAGCTGCCTCCTGCCCCCGACCAGCCGACTTCTACCAGCCAGGAAAGGCCTGCGCAGACAGCCCACATGGCGCAGGCTGCTACCGCGAACGGCACAAGGTCCATCACCATAGCACGTATACCGTAGCCGGTGGCACGGCCGGCCATACACACTATCACTATCCAAGTCAGCACCGAAGCCCAGAGCTGGCCCCACACAAGAAGGTCCACACTCCGGTAAAATACGGTGCAGAGTATCGCCACGGCTATCGCCACATCTTTCACCACCTCGATCATGAATAACCGCCTGCCGTACCCCTTGGCAAGCATGTAGTTGCCGTATAACGACACCAACACAACAAACACACCACGTATCGTGAGTATCTGGAAGAGTATGATGGCCGCGTCCCATTTGTTGCCGAAAAGTGTGTGGAATAACGGTGCCCCGACCGCCGCCAGACCAATCATGGCGGGAAACAGTATGAAGGCTGTGAAGCGGTTGATCTTCCTTACGTAGCGTCTGAAATCATCTGCGCTGTCCTGAACCCTCGATAGCAATGGCACAAAACTCGCCGTGAGCACCTGCGAGAGCGACGCACTCCCCATCTTGCTCCATTTGTCGGCCTGGGAGTACACACCTAATGAACGCAACGAGTAGAATGCACCTATCACAAAGGAGTAGATGGTCAGAAAGAGGGTGTTGAGCATCGAGGAGGAGAATACACTCAGTCCTATCCGCCATATCGCGCGCAGGGAGTCGCGCTTTATCCAGCAGGTAGGCCACCACCCTCCGGTGACCCACAACAACGCGGTCTTTATGCCGGCCAGTGCCACTGACTGCCACACCAATGCCCAGGCTCCGTAGCCCATCAGGGCCAGGCAGATACCCAAGGCTCCCCCTACCGACTGCGCCACGACGTTCGACAAGGCTATCATCTTGACGTCCATACGCTTCATCAGACGGTTGGTCTGCACTATGGCCAGGGCATTGAGCACAAAGGTCAGGAACATTCCTTTCGACAGGGGTATGAGCCGCTCGTCATGGAAGATATCGGCTATCAGGGGGGAACCGAACCATAATATCCAGTATATCGCCACACTCACAACAAGATTAAACCAGAACACGGTGGAGTAATCCTCCTCCGTGGGGGTCTTCTTCTGCAGCAGGGCGGCTCCGAAACCGCTGTCGGCGAAGATTATGGCAAACGACTGGAATACGAGAAGCGCCCCCACAAGACCGAAATCTTCTTGTGAGAGCACATTGGCCAGCACCACGCCTACAACACCGTAGAGCACCTGCGACGCGAGTCGGTCGACGGTGTTCCATTTCAAGGTGCGCGCGGTCTTTAGTTTGAGTGATGTCATTCTTCGGGTGTTGATTCCTCATCCGTGGCGACGATGGTGTCGAGCGGACGGTCGGCCGGAAGGGGGAAGAGCTTGCCTCCTCCCGATTTCTTTATATGGGGCTCACCTTTGTAGTAGATCTTGGTCGAGCCGATACCTTTCACATCGAGCTGGTCGAGAGGATAGCAGCCTATGGTGCCACCGCCGAGTATCTTGCACTGCACCTTCACAGCCTCAAGACGGTCGGCCGATATCACTCCGGTGCCTACCATTTTCAGGATGGCATCCTTGCACTCTCCGGCTATGTTGACTGTGCCGTTGCCGGTGGCTATGGTGGCTCTCACCACATTGGCCTTGAGATTCTCCACTATTATCTTGCCGTTTCCCACCTCTTTGGCGCTGAACTCGGCACAGGGGGCCGGATTCTCCACCTTGAGTGTGAAGGTCGAGGAGTTCTCTACCGAAGTCAGGAAGTCGGAGTAGATGTAGAGCGTCGGTAATTCCGGATTCCCTACATCGTCGGTCGATACCTGAATCTTGAGCGTCCCCTCTTTCGGGGTGAGTATGAAGGCGTCGGCAAATTCCTTGGCCCCTACATATTGCACATAACCGGTAGAGTCGGGAAGGTTACGGTAGACCACATTCACATTGTCAACCACCTTGACCTTGTCAAACTGGCCCACCTCTACCTTGTAATTCTCTACAATCTGCGCCTTCGCTGCCACCACGGCCATGAAGGCGATAAACATCAGTAATTGTTTTCTCATCTCTGTATAACTTTTTCTCATCGCTTTCTTATTGAGCAGAGGCCGACGTGGACGGAGCCCTACGTCGCGCCTCTTACTTAATAACGCGCCGGGAGGCTGATTTAGCCGAAATACTTTTCTTCTATTTCTCTGATTATCTGTTCAAGTTCGTCGGCGGTGTCGGCTCTGAGCAGACGTATGCGTGTCTGCCTGAAGTCGGGCAACCCTTTCAGCAGTGGCGTGGCGGCCAGATGACGGCGTATGTGCAGTATGCCGCGGTATTCGTCGATACGGTCGATGCTCTCCTTTATCTGCCGGCGCAGCAGACTGAATTTGTCGGCATCGGGCAACGCCTCCCAGCTACCCTGACGCAGATACTGGTCGACGTCATGAAATATCCAGGGGGCTCCGATTGAGCCGCGTCCTATCATGATACCGTCCACACCATAGCGGTCGAAGGCTTCGGCGGCTTTCTCGGGCGACGTGATGTCGCCGTTCCCGATAATGGGTATCTCCATGCGGGGGTCGCTCTTCAGCTCCCCGATGAGTGTCCAGTCGGCCTCGCCGGTGTACATCTGCGAGCGTGTGCGTCCATGCACCGTCAGCGCGGCGATGCCGCAATCCTGGAGCCGCGGACCGAGTTCGGTTATGATCATATTCTCGCAGTCCCACCCCAGACGGGTCTTTACCGTCACCGGAAGTGAGACGGCTTTCACCACAGCCTCGGTTATCTCAAGCATCTTCGGTATGTCGCGCAGCATACCTGCCCCGGCCCCTTTTCCGGCCACTTTCTTCACAGGACATCCGAAGTTGATATCTATAAGGTCGGGGCCGGCGTCCTCGACCATCCTGGCAGCCTCTACCATGGCCTCCTTCTCGCGGCCATATATCTGTATGGCCACCGGACGCTCACGGTCGTCGATATGCAGTTTGCGTGCCGTGGAGGCTATGTTGCGCACAAGCGCCTCTGACGACACGAACTCCGTATATACCATCTTCGCCCCCTGCTCACGGCATATGAGACGGAAGGAGGGGTCGGTCACATCTTCCATCGGCGCGAGCATCACCGGACGCTCCCCGAGGTCTATTTTCCCTATTCGCATGATTGTTTTTTTATTTTCGGTGGACGCGCCTCGGCGCGTCCCTACTATTCATGTGGACGTGTTCGGCGCGTCCTTACTATTACCTGTGGACGCGCCACGGCGCGTCCCTGCTTACATCAGGGTGAGACTGCCGCACAGGGCGGGTGAAAGCAACTCCGCCACCTCCCGCAGTTCCTCTGCCGTCACCCGGCGTATGTGGTCGGCTGTGGTGGCGATGTCATGTATATCGTCATAATAGAGCAGACTCTTGGCAAGCGACATGGCCCGGTTCTCGCGATGGTCGGAACTCACAAGGAGTTGCCCGCAGTATTGCCTCTTTATCTTCTCAAGCGTGCGGCCGTTCATCGTCGACTGGCAAAGCCGGTCGAGCTCATTGCTGATTATACGCTTGCATCTGGCGTTTGCACCGGGGTCGCATCCGAAGTACACCATCACCAGTCCGGTGTCGCTCATCAGACTTACGCTGCTGTCCACGGCATATACCAGCCCGCGCTTCTCTCTCAGCTCGCGGTTGAGCCGTGAGTTCATGCAGGGTCCCCCCAGATAATTGTTGAGCAGGAACAGGGCGAACCTCCTGGGGTCGCGGCGCCCGAAAACACGGGGGCCTACGATGGTGTTGGCCTGATGGTTGCCACGGTCGCGCGTGAGGTCGAAACTCTTCATCACGGGTGGCATAACCCTATCCCTTGCCACCGTCTTGCGGTTGAGACGGCCGAAGTGTTTCTCGACATATCTGAACATCCTCTCGGGCGACTGTGGCGTGCAGCAGTACACCACCATCTCGGGGGCTGAATAAAACCTGTCGACAAATTCTCTACAGTCGCTGTCACTCAGCCGTTTGACATCCTCGACAGTGCCGAGTATGTTGTGTGCCAGCCCTGAGCCCTCGTAGGCAAGTTCCTCAAACTCGTCAAACACCGATTCCGACGGACTGTCAAGATAGCTGTGGATCTCCTCGATCACCACCTCGCGCTCGCGTTCCACCTCCTCGCGGGGGAAGAGGCTGTTGCATATGAGGTCGGCGAGAAGCTCTATCCCTCTCTCCTCATACCCGGCCGGGGCATTCGTGTATATCATGGTCTCCTCTTTCGAGGTATAGGCGTTGAGCTCACCCCCCACCGATTCCATATGGCCTGAGATCTGCCATACACGTCGCTTGGAGGTGCCTTTGAAGATGGTATGTTCCACAAAATGGGCCAGACCGTGCCGCGAGGGGTCTTCGTCACGGCTCCCGGCGTTGATTACCACGCCGATGTAGCTCACCAGCCCTTCGGTAGGCCAGCATATCACCCTCAGGCCATTGCCGCCGGTGCTCCCGTCTTTAAGTATATATTCGGAGTAAGTCCTGTTCATCTGAAGAGTTGTTCTGATTTTGTGCGCAAATTTACGAAAATTTCCTTAATTTTGCATCATCTCCCCTCCACCCTTGCATCAGGGTTGCCAATGTATAAACTCTCCAGCCAAGTTATTGTCATGATCAAATTTTCTTTTAATCTCCGGCTCCTCCTCCCGTCATGCCTGCTGGCTCTCGTAGGGGCGGCCGCCTGCACCGGCCATAGCGGCTCTAACGCGCATAATATCGAGGTGATACCCACTGAGGCCATATCTCAGCTCAACGCCGTCCTGGAGGATGCCTCATATTACCGCGACCGCAAGGAGGCGGAGTTCGACTCACTCAAACGTCTCCTCTCTGTCACCACCGACCGCCACCGCAAGGGGGAGCTCTGCATCGAGCTCTCTGAACGGTCGCGGAAATTCCGCTCTGACTCATCCATACTCTTTGCCAGGATGGCTATCAAATTCTATCCGGAAGAGGAGAAACGTGAGCACCTCCGGGCAAATCTTGCCCTGGCTAACGCGCTCAGCACCGCCGGACTCTTCCAGGCGGCCGGACATTGCCTCGACTCGGTATCGGCCACGGCCACTTCGCTTGCCGACAAAATCGAGATCTGGAAGGCCTCGCGTATGTTCTATTCTTATATGATGGGATATGTGGAGGACCTCGACGCCTTCCATCATATATATAAGAATGAATATATGGCTATCGATGACAGCCTGCTCCGGTATCTGCCGAAGAAGGACCCCTTCTACCGCTTTATCTATTGCGAGCGACTCGTTTCTGACGGACATATCACGGAGGCGCGCAACAATCTTGAGAATTTCCTGAAAACTATCCCGCGCGAGGATAACCTCTTCGGCATGGCGGCCTACCAGTTGGCTGAGGTTTATAAGAACAAGGGTGATTTCAGAAGCTATGCCGAAAACCTTGCCTTGGCTGCCGAGAGCGACCTCAGAAGCCAGGTGAAGGATGGTCTCGCCCTCCCCACCCTGGCACACTGGCTCTATGACCATGGCGACATCGAGAATGCCTTCACGTATATCAACTACGCCCTGGAGGATGCCTCGCGGGGTAACATGCGCCAGCAGACCCTCTCGGTGGCCCCTCTTATTCCGGTTATCGACAAGGAACTGAAGGAACAGTCAAACACCTGGCGCATGCAGATGATGATCTCTATCGTGGTGGTCACTACCCTCCTTATCGTGTCGGGAACTCTCCTGGCGGGCGTGGTGATTACCAACCGCAAACGTATGGCCAACGAACGGAAGCTCGCCGTGACCTACCGCAAACTCGAGACCTATGTCGGCAACTTCATCGGTCTGTGCTCAAGCTATGCCGCACGCCTCGACCAGCTCTCGAAACTCGTCACCCGTAAAATCAACGCTCACCAGACCGACGACCTCCTGAAGATGGTGAGCTCGGGACGCTTCGCCGACGATGACGACGATTTCTACAAACTTATCGACAAGGCCCTGACCGACCTCTTCCCGGATTTCGTGGCCTCAATCAACACCCTCCTCCAGCCTGACAAGCAGATTGTGCTCAAGAACGACGACCCCCTCACTCCTGAACTCCGTATCTACGCCTTCGTACGCCTCGGTGTGGAGCAGAGCGCGAAGATCGCACAGATACTCGGCTACTCCGTCAACACCGTCTACACCTACCGCAACCGTATGCGGAATCGCGCCATAGATAAGGATAATTTTGACTCACAAGTGATGAATTTATGACCCATCAAAGTATGATTTCTTCTAAAATCATTCTGTATCACCCCATATTCACCTCTTGATACAATCTATATTCAAAATTTCTAACTTGTTGATTTATTTATTAGTACAATCTATACTATCTATATTTTGTCTCAGTTTACACCTATAACGCTTGCGAAACCGTCAAATCGTGACTAACTTTGCATCGCAGGGTTGAGAGATACCCCCACCCTTTGATATGAATCATAGGTAAGATAAATAGGTTATAGGTAAGTTAGAGATAAAGATATAGATTAAATAAATCGTTTATGTTAGGTTTGTAGAAATAATTTTGATTCGCACTTCGGCAGGCTTCTTGTGAAAGAGGCCTGTCGCATTTATATATACTTACCTTCCCCAGGCCCTCTTCCCGGGGTTATCTCCTAACCTTTCACATGGCTCGGGCGTTATAATTTCATAACAATTCCTCTGTAACACCACATGGCCACTTCAAGCTTAGACAACACCGCCTCCACACCATCCTCACCGGGCTCACGATTATCCCGGTGGTTACGTTCACATACCTCCCCTTTCATCTTCATGACTATCGCAGCCGTGGGGGTGGGCATCATAACCGGATTCCTGGCCTGGATCTTCAAGCATCTCACAAGCCTGATCGCATCTATATTCCTGCCGCATATATCCTCTGACGGCCTCAACTGGTGGATTATAGTGGTGCCCGTGGCCGGAATACTCCTGACCGGGATATTCACACGCTACATCATACACACGAATCTCACCCACGTTGTGGCCCAGCTACTCATGCATCTGCGCCACCGCGACTATAATTTCCTGCCACGCCGCGCCGTAGCCCCTTTATTCGGCGGTTCCATCACTTTGGGTATGGGTGGTTCATCGGGTGCCGAAGGCCCGATAGCGGCCACCGGAGCGGCCGTGGGGAGCAATCTCGGCCGATGGCTCGGCCTTGGCATCAATGATATGCAGACGCTCGTGGCTTGCGGAGCGGCCGCCGGTATAGCGGCCATTTTCTCGGCTCCTGTAGGTGGTTTCCTCTTTGCCCTCGAGCTGTTAGGCGTAACTCTCACCACACTCCCCGTGCTGGCCGTTGTAACGGCCTCTCTCACGGCTTTCCTTACCATATACTCCTGCGATGGGTTCGCCCCCGACCTGGCCTTCCCTTCGGCGGGTGCGTTCAGTTTCTCGACACTCCCGATGGCAGTGGCCTTAGGCGTGGTGTGCGGTCTGTACAGCCTCTACTACTCTTATGTATTGAACCGTATGGACGGGGTGTTCAAGAGTATCTCCAATCCTTGGATACGCAATGTATCGGGCGGACTTATGTTAGGACTAATCCTCTTCCTCTTCCCGGCCATGTACAGCACAGGCTATCCCATTATAGGCAAGCTTATTGAAGACTCACCTGAGACTCTCCTCAAAGGGAGTCCGCTGCTGCAGCTCGGCTTAGGGGAATTGGGGATAATCATCGGGGCGGCCGGAATCCTCCTCTGCAAGAGCTGGGCCGTGACGGCCACCAACAGCAGCGGCGGTGTCGGCGGCGACTTCGCCCCTACCCTCTTTGCCGGAAGCATGGCGGGGGTGCTCTTTGCCTCGGTATGCAACACCTGCTTCGGCACTACACTTCCCGTAGGACTCTTCGCATTCTACGGAATGGCGGGCTGCATGTCAGGAATAATCCAGGCTCCGCTCATGACCATCTTCATCACGCTTGAGATGACCCAGACCTGGCATCTTGCCCTCCCTGTCTCCACAGTGGCCCTTGTAGCCTACCTCACCGTGAAATGGGGCAACTGGGCCGACAACCGTAATTTCCCGATTGTGCGTCACCTGCTCTGGTTCACCGGATTAGGCGAGAAGAGCGCCAGCCGTATGGACGCAAGAAAAGGGCACCGGCCCTAAGACCTATGCCCCTTTTCATAAAATAAGCAAAGATGTTTTATTATTATTTTATGGAGTTGATGTCATCTTTGTATGCACAGTCTCATTTGCCGAGACGTGCGTTCTCACGAGCTATGTAGGCGTCGATGTCAAGACCGTTACCCATCTGGAACTGAGGATAGTCATTCTTGATCATGGTGTAGCAGTCGAGAGCCTTGTCATATTTCTTCTGCTCGTCATATACGTTTGCCTCCTTGAGGAGAACACGCGGAACAATCTGGGGATTACCGTCAGCCTTGCGCACAGCCTTCTGGTATACGTCGACAGCCTCGTCATATTTCTTCAGGTTGACGTAGCAGTCGCCGGTCAGAACGAGAGCGTTTGCCTCGAGCACGGCGTCGCTGCATGAGAATTTCTGGAGATACTTGATAGCCTCCTCATATTTACCCTCGTTATAGAGCGACTCGCCGGCGCTCAGCGCAGCCAGATTACCGGCATCTCCGCCAAACTTGTCAGCAACCTCCTTATACTTGGCTGCGGCTATCGAGTCATTACCCATAGCCTCGATCTGAACATTGTTATAAGCCTGGAACGCTTTCTCCTCCTGCGGCTTCTTATAGAAGAATATGAATGCCACTACGAGAGCGCAGGCCACTACGACCGCACCCACAACCCATACTATGACCGACTTGTTGTTCGCGATTTTTGTTCCGGCCTCGGTGAGCTGGGCGTTCATCTTGTCGATTGCTGTCTCATCCTGCTGGTTTTGGTTCTGAGATGCCATTGTTTTATCTGTTCGTTGGTTTATCGTTGGTTTATCGTTCGTTATAACCCGGCTCATCCCGGGTTTCAAGTCGCGAAATTAAGCATTTTTTATCTAACCCACAATTTTTTCCTCTATTTTTTACTCCGAATCCATATTTTATGCTAATTTCGCACTGAATTTTTCATCACCTACCCCTTATCATATGCCCCCACAGCAGTCGTTATCGCTCGACCAACGCCTCTCTCTAAGGCTCTCGGCTCAGCAGCTCCGCTTCGTGAAGCTGCTGGAGCTCAACACACCCGAGATTGAGGAGGCCATCGAACGTGAACTCGACGACAACCCGGCTCTTGAACGTGTCGACCCGGCTCCTGAGCCACAGGATGACATCCCCGCCTACCGGTTCAACGCACGAAATTCCTCGCCCGACGATTTCGCCGACTATGACTTCTCCCCACCCGATGCGGAGGAGTCGCTCTATGAGATGCTCCTGCGTCAGCTCAACGAGAAGGATCTCCCGGCCAAGGAGCGTCAGGCGGCTGAATATATCGTGGGGAGCCTTGACTCTAACGGTTATCTGCGGCGCCCTCTCCCCTCGCTGGTCAATGACATGGCTTTCGGACCGGGCATCGAGGTATCCCAGCAGGAAGCGGAGCAGGCCCTGAAGGCCGTGCAGTCGCTTGAGCCTTACGGCGTGGGCGCCACCTCTCTCCAGGAGTGTCTCCGTCTGCAGCTCGGGCATCTCCAGCCATCACATACACGCGACGTCGCCCTCGAGATTATCGACCGTCAGTTCGAGGCATTCTCGATGAAACATACCCACCGCATCATCTCGGGTCTGAAACTCAGCAAGGAGGAGGTGCGCGATGCCATCGACCTCATAGTCTCGCTCAATCCGAAACCTGGAGCCTCGGTTGGCTCCGGCTCGGAGGCCTCGAATGTTATTATCCCTGACCTCATCATCGACAATGAGAATGGGCACCTCACGGTCTCCACTAATTCCGGACTGCCGGAATTGGCTATCGAGCAGTCGTTTGCCGAGGCGGTTGCCGCCATGGAGAACGGTGCCTCACGGCGCAAGGCCCGAAAGGGGATGGAGTTTGTGACGAGCCGCTATAACGATGCCCGCGATTTCATCAGGATTCTGCGCCAACGGCGCGATACTCTCCTATCTGTGATGACGGCCATCATGAAGATACAGGAGGAGTATTTCCGCACCGAAGATGTCTACCGTCTCAAACCGATGATGATAAAGGATATAGCATCCCTTACCGGACTCGACTTCTCAGTGATTTCGCGCGCCACCAATAATAAATATGTGGCCACACCCTGGGGTGTCTTCCCGTTGCGCTTCTTCTTCAGCGACTCTATCGGAGAGGAGGAGGGTGAGGATTCGTCCGACATACTCACCAACCGCAAGATCGAGGCCGAGATTGCGGCGCTTGTGGAGCAGGAGGATAAGAAACACCCCCTGAGTGATGAGAAAATCCGCTCCCTCATGGAGGAACGTGGCTATGATGTGTCGCGGCGCACCGTGGCCAAATACCGCGACCGCCAGGGGATACCCGTGGCCCGTCTGCGCAAGGAGATGTGAGAGGAAACGTTAATTTTGTTGTAAAAATTATTTTTTTGTATTACTTTTGCATCGCCTCAGGCGAGAGTGCGCAGAACCGACCTCAGGCAAGACTCAACATTCAAGCTTTTTAACATATAATGAAACGACTCATCTACATCGTGGCCGCGCTTTTCATCGCTGCCATCCCGTTTGATTCGTTCGCTGTCACCGACAAAGAGATGGAACAGGCCCGTGTAATAGCTGCACAGACCTATCTCCGCTGGGCCAACGACGGATCAGGCTATCTTGACGCCATGCACCCCACTACAATGGCGGCTCTCGAGAAGGGATTGAAACCGAAGGAGAAGGAAAATCTCAAGGCTTTCAAGGCTATAGCTGTCCCTAAGAATTATGCCTCCTGGGATAAGGGCAAACTCGTCGAGTATTGGTCGACCACTGCTTTCGCATCTCCCGGACTAAGCGACAGCGGACGCCGTGGCAAGGATCGTGTGCGCCGTAAACTCAACGCCATGACCGTCTCGGCCCCGGCTCCTGAGAAGAAGGAGACTCCCAAGCCGGCCACTGCGGCTGCCGACACCAAGACTGCGGCTCCCGCCGAGAGCAAAGCCGCCGCTCCGCAGGCTCAGACACCCGCCACACCCGCCGTTCAGGAAGCAGCTACCGCTACCGAGACCACCGATTCAGCCCAGTCGGCCCTGAAGGCGGCCGAGACACTCGCCGCCGATGCACTCGTGGCCGAGGAGGATGACATCACAATTCAGAAAGCGGAGAACCATACATGGATCTATATCGTAATCCTCTGCATACTCGTGGCTATCGTGGTGGCGCTTGTGGTGTTCGCCTCAAACGTCATGAAACGCAATGCCGCGGCCAAGGAGGCGGAGCCGGCCAAACCTGAACCCCAGGCCCTCACCCCGGATCCACGCACAGCCCCCTCTCAGCCGAAGGAACTCACCGAGGAGGCCAACCGCATGCGTGAGAAATTCGCCGCTACCCTCACAGCCAAGAATGGCGAGATACATATATTAAATAAGAAGTTGGAGGAGGCTCTTCGTCAGAACAGCGTTCTCAAGAATAACCTTGAGTCGCTCACCAACGAGGTGAATTCTCTCCGCAACCGTCTTTCGGCTATCCAGGCCGCCCAGGCACAGCCTGCGCCTCAGGCGGTTCCGGTCCAGGCTCCCCAACCGGTCCAGGCCGCTCCGGCACCCGCCGTACAGCCGCAGCCTGTTGAGCGCACTGTTATCCAGCCTGCTCCCCAGCCAGTATCCCAACCCGCTCCCCAGCCTGTGGCACAGCCGGCGGTATCCGACACACCCCACGTGCGCTCCATATATCTTGGCCGCGCCAATGCCAAAGGTATATTCGTACGCGCCGACCGTACCCTCAACTTAGGGAACTCAATCTACCGTCTCGACACCACCGACGGCTACTCCGGTTCATTCCGTGTGGCCAACGACCCCACCGTATGGCAGATGGCCCTCCTCACTCCGCGTGAGAGCTTGGGTGGCGCATGCGTCACAGCCGACCTCGACAACACCGAGGGTATGCAGCGCATCGTCAACGACGCCTCCGGCACGGCCATCTTCGAGGGTGGATGCTGGAAGGTGATACGCAAGGCCAAGATACATTATGAATAAAAAGATTCCCCCTATCCGGGAAAAATTTTGAAGATTTTGAGGAAATAGTTGTGCGGTTCAGAAAAAATCCGTAACTTTGCACAACTGAACCGTCCGGACAAACTCCGGACACCGCGTTGCCCTGATGGCGGAATTGGTAGACGCGTTGGTCTCAAACACCAATGGTGCGAGCCGTGCCGGTTCGAGCCCGGCTCAGGGCACAGAAAGGCTGAAGGATTTCCCCTTCAGCCTTTCATCTTTATCTCCCCTGTTTATGCCCCCTCACTTACCGGCCATCCCCCGCCCCGCTTGCAATCCCCCCTCTTTCACACCCTCACCTCTGTTAAATCGGGCCATTTTTAAGTTAATAGTGTTAAAAATACACCCTTCCTTATGTTTTTAAGCATTTTTTCCCTCCCCGATTGTTTCTAATTAAAAATTAAGTGCTAACTTTGCACCGTTTTTGATAGCAAAAAAAATTGTTTTATTATTTTAAATTTTAAAGAGATGAAAAAAGTATTTCTTTCACTTGCTGTAATCGCCAGCGTAGCTCTCGTATCTTGCGGCGGTAACAAGGCTGCCGAGGCTGCTGATTCTGTAGCTGAGGATACTGCAGTTGTTGTAGAGGTTGCTGAGGTAGCTGTTGACACTGCTGCTGCTGATTCTGCTGCTGCTGACACAGTTGTAGTTGCTGAGGCTGCTGCTGTTGCTGAGTAATTTACAGCAAGTTCATAAGACAAAAAGCAAAGGGTTGGCCGATGTTCTCCGAACATCGGTCAATTTTTGTTTGCGCCTTTTCTTTTTTCGTTGTAATTTTGCACTCTGAACACACCTTAGCAACTGTTTTATAAGATGAATAAGAACCAGAAGATTATCCTGTATGGAGGCGCCGGAGCCCTCCTTTGCCTCGTGGCTCTCGTAATCGTGCTGATCATATCTAATGCCAACCGCACCGACGAGGTTAACCAGGCCCGTGAGGAGACGGAATCACTCCGTCTCGCCAACGACCGTCTGCTGCTCACCAATGAGTTCAATCAGCTCAACGCCGATTTCAACCAGTATGAAGACCAGCAGATCTATCTCAAGAACGACTCTCTCGTACAGAAATATAATGAGGCCCGCCTCAAAGTGGAAGGCCTGCTCACCGAACTAAACCAGGAGAAGAAGAGCAACGCCGCAAACCGTAAACGCATCAAGGACCTTGAGAATGAGATCGCAACCCTCAAGGGTATCGTCAAGCATTACCTTGAGGAGATCAAGCGTCTCGGCGAGGAGAACGCCGGACTCAAGAAGGAGCTCGACCAGGTGAACCAGCGCAACCAGCAGCTCGCGTCGCAGGTGACTGTGGCCACCACTCAGAATGAGAAGCTCACCCAGACTGTGAAACTGGCCAAGAAACTCAATATCACCGGTGTCTCTCTCCATGCCTACAACAAGAAGGGTAAGGTTGAGAAGAACATCACCAAGGCCAAGCAGCTCGGCGTAAGCTTCATCGTAAGCCCCAACAGCACAGCCCAGGCAGGCATGAAGGATTTCTACATCCGCATCCTCACTCCGGAGGGCACTCTCTTGGGTGGCGGCGGCTCTTTCCAGATTGACGGCTCCACAGTGCAGTGCACCGCCCACCGTCAGATTGAATACGCCAACGAGGAGGTCAGCATAAGCGTCTACTGGGATGTCAACACCACCCTCACCCCGGGCGACTACACAGTTGAGGTATTTGCCGACGGTTACCGCCTCGCCTCACGCCACTTCACCATGAAGAAATAAAATCCATCACATGATAAAATAAAAGAGCTCAGACGCACGTCTGAGCTCTTTTATTTTATCACTTTCTATCTTTGTCACTTCACGATAAGCTTCATCGACTTGCTGCCGTTGCTTACGATATATATGCCGGGAGCCACAGCCACTGACTCACCTGCCGAGAGACGGGCTGCCACACGGCCGTCAGCCGAGATAACCGAAGCCACACCCTCGCAGTAATCAACTGTGATTCTGCCGTCGGTGGCATAAGCCATTAACGCAGCTTCCGTATTCTCCACAGCCACCTCCTCGACAGCGGCCACATTGCTGCTGCCGATCACCACGTAGCAGTTGGCGGGCACTGTCACACTCTTTGCAGATGCACTGTAAGAGGGCTCAGAGTTATACGACTTCGAAAGTACGTTATAAGCTGCGTTGTCGCTGTTCTTGAAGGGTATCACAACAGAGATGCTGCCGGTGATGTTGGGGTTGATCACAGTGTAAAGCTCCTTGTCACCCTTGATCGAGGTCATTACGCGGCCCTTTGTCCAGTCGTTCGACGTGCAGGTGCTGCTGAAAGTGGCATCCTCCGCGAAGAGCTCGGGATTGTTATTGCGGATAGCATTGAGCTCCTTGTAACTGTCATGCAGACCCATACGGTTGGCGTTACCCATAAGGCTGTTCCAGCGCACGGTCTTCGGGTCGGTGTTGTTGCCGCCGTTAGCATCCTTGGTGGTGTCGTAGTTGCCTAACTCCGAGAACTGCCATATCATATGGGCACCGGGTGAGAGAATCATCTGTGCCGCCGCCGAACCGAGACGGTGCATCGAGGGGACAATCTGGCCCTTGACGCCGGAGGCGCCGTTAGTGTTCTGCTTGTAGGCCAGACGCTCCTCGTCATGGCTCTCGAGATAGCTTACGGTCGAGCCCCATGTACGCGAGTAATTCGGTGCGTAGAAACCCTCCAGACCTGAGCCTGACTGATAACCCATGGCGAACTGGCAACCCTGGTTGTTGATGTTCGACCAGTTGAGCTGACCAGTCTCGGCCATCTCATTCTCCTCTTTCGCCTCGGCGAGGTTCTCGTTGATGAAGTAGGCGTTCGGATTAACCGATTCAACCACCTTCTGGAGCTCCCTCATGCGGGCCACACGCGATGCGTTGTAGGTGTTGGTGGCGGCGTCGCCGCTGTTGGCATACGAGTCATTGTCGCCAAGACCCTTTACAAGGTCGAAGCGGAAACCGTCAAACTTATACTCCTCCATCCAGTAGCGGAGCACGTCGACCCACTGCTCCTGAACCATCGGATAACCCTGGTTCCAGTCGTTGAGCACGCTGTAGGCGTGGGGTGCGTCCATATTGTAGAAGGGGTTCTGACCTACGGGATACATCTGATACCAGGGATGGAGACCGTCGCTCTGGTTGAACACCATATCGAGAATCACGGCCATGCCATACTGGTGGCAGATGTCGATAAACTCCTTGTAATCGTCAGGTGTGCCGTAAGCCTTGTCGGGGGCGAAGTAGAAGTTGGGATTGTAACCCCATGAGATATTGCCGTTGAATTCCATGATGGGGAGAAGCTCCACGGCATTCACGCCCAATTCCTTGAGATAAGGAATCTTCTCGATGGCCTTGCGCACGGTGCCATTACCCTCGGCCTTACCCTCAGTTCCGGTGAAGTCGCGGAAGAGGAGCTCATAGATGATGAGGTCGGAGGGAGCCACACCCTTGAAGTTATCTATCTTCCAGTTGTAATCGTTGATATTACCCTGGTAGATAGCCAACGGAAGCTCCACAGGCACCTTGTCATAAGGATAAGCCGGGAGGTCGGGATAGACATCGGTTGAGAGATACTTGTCGTTCCAGGGGTCGAGCACGAGACGTGCGTAGGGGTCGCCCACGCTCTGCTGGCCATCCACCAAGAAGTAGTAGCCATACTGCTTGCTGTTGTCAAGACCCTTGACAGTAGTCCAGAAATAGCGCATACCGTTCACGTCGGTATAGTTCATCACGTAATCGTCGCTGATCTGGTAATCGTTCCATGCACCCACGAGGATGACACTCGTTTTCTGCGGTGCGCCAAGGCAGAAGGTAACGCTGCCGTCGGCATTCTTCACCGGACCCATCTTGGGGGTTCCACCGGGATAGGGAGCCTCCGACGACTGGCTTGCGTAGACGTAGGTAGCCTCGGTTGAGACAGTCTCGCCATTGGCTGTGGCGGTGGCCTTCACTGCATAGTTGGCGGGCTTCGCGAAGGTGTAGTCAGCCGTGAGTGTCGTGGCGTTTGAAGCCGCTCCGATCTCCTCACCGTTTACAGTGAGCCTGATATCGGCATTGTGTGTCACACCCACCTTGAACGTAACCTCAGTTGTGGAGGGAGTCACCATAGTGCCTCCGAGGTTTGAGGTGAGCGAGATCTGCAGACCCGCATCCTTTACATCCACGAAAAGGTCGGCTGTCTGTTTGGAGCAGTCGGCAGTGCGGAACACGAAGCAGAGACGCGTAACATTCACACTGGCGCTCACACCGTAGTATGTGCGTATGTCGCCGATGGGGAGTTTCCAGAGATTCTCCGATACGTACTCCAGTTTGTACTTTGCGGCGTTGTCGCCCCAGGTGGGGGCCAACTGCCAGGTCTTGCCGTCGCTCAGGTCAACGCCGGTGTGGGCATACAGTGCTGTCGAGGCATTAAGCCCCTTCAACGCTCCGTTACCCTGGTCGGCATGGAAATAGATCACGACATTTTCCGAATCCTCCTGCAAGGGAGTCGGTTCGGTAGTAATCTGGGCATTAATCCCCACTACCGACAGCACTATCATCAACAGTGCTGAGAGGTAAGTTTTTACCATGGTCAAAAAGTATTAGTTAAACAAAATAATTTTGAATTTCAATCTTCGTCGGGCACGTAAGTCTCCTCACGCATATGGGTGTATTCACTCCAGTCGGCATCCTCCTCGGCGTCAATCACGATAGGGATTGTGGGGAGGTCGGCCAGGGCCTTGTTGAATACAATCGAGAATATCTTGAGATTTTTGGTGTAGAATACCCAGTCGCGTTTACCGTCACCGGTATAAATGCCGGTCATCACCGCCACCTTATCCTTGCGGAAAGCGTCGCTGAGGGCATCCGTGGCCTGTTCCATAAGCCGGGCATCCTCATCCTCCGGCATACCGTCGGGGAGGGGGTTGTAATTCCAGGTCACGTCGATGCGGTAGATGTATTTCCCGCTGTCGCGGAAATCATCCACCTTGTCGCGCCCCGTCACTATTACGGTTTTTCCCGACTCTCCCTCGGCGGGATAGCTCCACCATTTGTCAGTAGTTTTCATGATTGAATGATTATCAGTGTATTGTAACGAGTGTGGCTCCGAATCCATATTCACGGAAGGAGGCATCCTGCAGTTCGGCTTTGGGATATGACTTCTTGAGCAGTTCAAGAACCGCCTTCCTCAGCACACCCTCACCCTTGCCGTGGATAAAGACAATCTTCTGCCCTACGCGCTGGGCGTTCTCGCGCATATGGCGTCTTACGGTATCGAGCTGCAGCTCAAGCATATCCTTCGGTTCCATACCGGTGAGATTGTCGGTAAGCTCACTTATGTGAAGGTCTACCTCAATCAGCGGAAGCACCTTGCGTGGGTTCTCCGCCGGACCGCCGGATTTGCTCTTCCCTTTATCAACGCGGTATTTCTTGGAAAGTTCGGCTGCCATATCCTTCTCACGGGGCGCGCCGGCCAATGCCGACTGCATCTCGGCGGCATTCACCTCCAACGGACGTGACGCTATCCCCTCCGACACCAAAGGCACCTCCAGTACGGGGGTGTCGAAATATAGCCCCGGACGGAAGCAGTGGAATTTATGGAATTTCGTGAGGTCGAGTTTGCGGGCCACACTCACCGGAGCCTGCAGCGTGAAGAGTTTCCCACGCTTGTAAGCCACACACTGGAATGCAATCTTCTCGAATTTGGGAAGATCCTCATGCTTGAGCGAAGCCACGTCGACCAGTTCGTTGGGCGCCACATTCCCGGCATACGCTAAGTTCCAGCCGCGCTCATCCTCGGCACGTCGCAGAAGGGTGAAGTCAAGGTAATAGTTTGAATCGTTCACCACCACGGCATCGAAACGCGACTGGTCGAGACGCTTCACATCGGTAGGCTCGAAAGCCAACACGATATTCAGTTTCTCACCATGGGTAGTCTCCTCGACGGGGAGCTCGGGGCGCGGGGTCTCCTGTGGAGCCGATACCTTCGGGGCGCTCTCCCTCGCAGGCTCAGCCGGCTTCTTCCCTTCGTCAAAAGCTTTCTGGTCGAACATCGGCTTATACCCCTGGGCGGCCTTCTCATGGCCGGCAGGCATCACCACCACAACCTCCTTCAGGAGCACCGGTGTCTCGAAGCCGTCATCATCTACGTAAGCTATCTGTCCCTCTATACGGGTTATACGCCCACCCCCCACACTGTTGAGGAAGCGTACTGTATCTCCTACCTTCACCTTTTATTCCTTTATATTGTTATCCTTGTTATCTTTGGGAAGACGTTCGAGCGATTCGGCCTCCCATTCCTGGTCGACTTTCTTCTCGCGGGCCTCATACGCATCCACAATCCGCTGCACGAGGGGATGGCGCACGATATCCTTCTTCCCGTATTCAATTATACCTATCCCGTCGACGCCCCGCAGAATCTTGAGCGACTGCAGCAATCCGCTCTGCACCGAGCGCGGAAGGTCGATCTGCGTGGCGTCACCCGTTATTATCATACGGCTGTTCACGCCGAGACGTGTGAGAAACATCTTCATCTGATGCTTGGTGGTGTTCTGCGCCTCATCAAGTATGATTACGGCATCATTCAGCGTGCGGCCGCGCATAAATGCGAGCGGGGCAATCTGGATGGTGTCGTTCTCCATATACTCCTTCAGCTTGAGCTGCGGAATCATATCCTCCAGGGCATCGTAAAGCGGACGCAGATAGGGGTCGATCTTATCCTTCATGTCACCCGGCAGGAAGCCTAACTTCTCACCCGCCTCCACTGCGGGACGCGAGAGTATGATCCGTTTGCAGGCCTTGTTCTTCAGAGCCTGCACCGCAAGTGCGATGGCGATGTAAGTCTTACCCGTACCGGCGGGGCCGAGGGCGAAAGTCAGGTCATTCTTGGCGAAGCTCTTCACCATCTTGGCCTGGTTGGCATTGCGCGGGGCAATCGGCCGGCCGCTCTGGCCGAAGATAATCACCCCCTCGGCATTCACCTGCCTGGGAGGCTCACCCTTCACCACATCAATGATCACATCCTCTGTGAGCTTGTTATATTTGGCGGCGTAATCCTCAATCTCCTTCACCTTACGTTCGAAGTCGGCGGTCTCGCCATCCTCCCCTATCACCTTTATCACGTTGCCGCGGGCGGCCATACGCAACTTCGGGAAGAGGTTGCGTATCAGGTTTATGTTGTTGTTGTTCACCCCGTAGAAAGTCTGGGGGTCAACCTTGTCGATAATTACAATTCTTTCGTTCAATGAATTCCTGTTATTTGTAGGGACGCGCCGTAACCCATCCACCTGAAATTTATCTGTAGGGACGCGCCGTGGCGCGTCCACCGGAAATTATCTGTAGGGATGCGCCGTAACCCATCCACCGGAAATTATTTGTAGGGACGCGCCGTGGCGCGTCCACCGGAAATTACAAATTAACCCACACTCCCTTCGAGAGTAATCTGGAGCAGTTTCTGGGCCTCGACAGCAAACTCCATCGGCAGCTTGTTCATCACCTCCTTGGCATAGCCGTTCACAATCAGGGCCACGGCCTCCTCGGTGGGAATGCCGCGCTGGCGGCAATAGAAGAGCTGCGCCTCGTTGATTTTCGAAGTGGTGGCCTCATGCTCGACGGTAGATGTAGAATTCTGCACGTCGATATACGGGAAGGTGTGAGCGCCGCATTCGGCTCCCATCAGAAGCGAGTCGCACTGGGTATAGTTGCGGCAGCTTGAGGCATCCTTGGCAATCTTCACCAGTCCGCGATAGGAGTTCTGGCTCTTTCCGGCCGAGATACCCTTGCTTACGATTGTGCTTCGCGAGTTCTTCCCGACATGGATCATCTTCGTGCCGGTGTCGGCCTGCTGGTAATTGTTGGTCACGGCCACTGAATAGAACTCACCCACGCTCTCGTCACCTTTCAGTATGCAGGAGGGGTATTTCCAGGTTATGGCGGAGCCGGTCTCAACCTGGGTCCATGAGATTTTGGAACGGTGGCCACGGCATATGCCGCGCTTCGTCACGAAGTTGTAGATACCACCCTTCCCATCCTTGTCGCCGGCATACCAGTTCTGGACTGTGCTGTATTTCACCTCGCTCCGCTCCTCGCAGATAATCTCCACGATGGCGGCATGAAGCTGGTTCTCGTCGCGCATCGGCGCGGTGCAGCCCTCGAGATAGCTGACGTAAGCATCATCGTCAGCCACAATCAGGGTACGCTCGAACTGACCTGTGCCGGAGGCATTGATTCGGAAGTAAGTGCTCAGCTCCATCGGGCAACGCACACCCTTCGGGATGTACACGAACGAACCGTCGGAGAAGACCGCCGAGTTAAGGGCAGCGAAATAATTGTCGCGGTAGCTAACCACCGTGCCGAGATACTTCCTCACCAGGTCGGGGTAATCCTTCACCGCCTCTGAGAATGAACAGAAAATCACGCCCAACTCAGCCAACTTCTCGCGATGGGTGGTCTTCACGCTCACCGAGTCCATCACGGCATCCACAGCTACGCCGGCGAGTTGCTTCTGCTCCTCAAGCGATATACCGAGCTTGTTGAAAGTCTTCACAAGTTCGGGATCCACCTCATCCATGCTCTTCTTCAGCTCCTTCTTCTTAGGGGCTGCGTAATATGAGATAGCCTGGAAATCGATAGGCGGGATATTGAGATGCGCCCAGTCGGGCATAGGGAGAGTAAGCCAGTAACGGAACGCTTTCAGGCGGAACTCCAGAAGCCATTCCGGCTCACCCTTCACCTTCGAGATAAACCTGATGACATCCTCATTCAGACCCGGGGGCACAATCTCCGTGTCGATATCGCTTGTAAAGCCATACTTATACTCCGACGAGGTAGCCTTCTGCAGCACCTCATCGTTAGCATTCCTGCGTGCCTCCTCAGCATCCGCACGGCGATTCCCTGCACCCGCTTCGACAGCATCCGCACGGCGATTGTCAGCCCCGGCTTCGACAGCATCCGCACGGCGGTTCCCGTCAGCGTTTATGCTTGGCTCAGAGACATTGCTCACACCCGACTGAGTGTCAGCACATTCATTCATATTCTTATGTAAAGCCATATTCGGCTCATTAATATCCTTCATCATACAAATACAACAATCATCTGACCCTCATGTTTAGCAACACGAAGGTTCCGTTCTTCCGGGGAAGATCCCCGGAAGAACGGACGACACAATTCGCACCACAAAAATACAGAAAAACTTCCAAATACCCAAATCCACCCCCAAAAGACGGAGCAAGGAGGACAGCCTTCCAGGCTGTCAACAAAAGACGGAGCAAAGCGCCCACCCTTCCATCCTCTCAACAAAAGACGGAGCCAAGCGCCCACCCTTCCATCCTCTCAACAAAAGACGGAGCCAAGCGCCCACCCCACTATCCTCTCAACAAAAGACGGAGCAAGGAGGAGTCAAGGCTCCCTAAAAGCCGCCAACTTATCCAAATAATACTTCCGGAGCTCACTCCACCGATAATAAGGCCCACTGACAGGCGTCCCAGGCATAGTAACCTCCCGTTCATTAATCAGCGCCTTCACCAGCACATCATCCCCGCCGTCAACCGGACGATAGAACACCAACTGCAGATTACCTGCCATCGGAATGATGTCATAATCATGCCAACCGAGAGCATCAAGCTGGTCGAGGTCATTGATCTCCTCGCCATAACCGCCAAGCTCCATCAGCGTGATGATATTAAGCAGAATACCATCATGCCCGTAACGCAGATTCGCGCTCGGATTCCCGGAAGCGATAGCTGAGTCAGTCCGCTCGATCATGCGCCCGAGCAGATTACGCTGCACATACGGCAGACGATGCTTCGTAAGTTCCGTATTGCCGCCATGAATGAACCATGTGGCGTTACCGGCCAGCCAGTTCTCCTTCAGCTCCTCCGGCGAGAACACCTCCTCCAACAGCCAAGGCTGTCCCGTATGGCTCTGGGTATTAGCCAGCACCCAATACAGATACGGCATAATGCCCGGCGCGACACTGTCGCGGGCAAACTTCGGATCAGACACCAGACGGTCGAGATAGCCGTCGGAAGTCATCACACGCTCCTTATACTGCTTCAGGACGGTTGTATCGGCATAATCCTTGAACTTCCACGCCGGTTTATCGTCATAATTCATAAACCACATATCGGCATAGCTCGCGTCGGTTGTAGGGAACACTCCCGGAGCCACGTCGCGGATACCCTCCACACCGTTAAGCATCGACAGTATGCAGCGGATAACCACAGTAGCTTTGGCATCCACCACGCTATTCTCGTTAAAGATTTCAGGGAAATTAAGAGCCATGCGACGGCCTATCCCCTGGTGCTGGACAGCACCCTTGTCAGAGAGCTCGCCAAGACGGTTCACCGACGCCTTCTGGATATCGCGGAGCGCGTCGAGGGTCTTTTCTCCGAGGGGCGTAAGCAGACCGGCCCGCTCCGCCTTTTCCAGATTACGGACAGGGGTGAGATAATCATCTCCCCCGATAAGCCAACGGCTGCCATGACGGCTGTAATGCTCCATATGGAACGGTGCATACCCCTCCGGCGCCTCAGTCAGCGCGGGGCGCTTCCTGTCAGTCCAGGGATAAGCCCGCAGATTACCGCACATCTTATGCCCGTAGCTATCATCCGGCCCCGCCGGATTCACAGCCACCGCCGGCTGCGCAGCCACCGCGCCGCCTGTCGGCGCCGCAGCCGCACCAGCCACCATCGAAGCCACACCCGCAGCCGCTTCCGCAGCCACACCAGCCAAAGGCATAAAAGCCAACGAAGCAGATACAAGAGCAAAGCTCTTAATAATTCTCTTTACATTCATCATTATTATAATTTTCATTTACATTAAATTCAGATAAATAATACCTTAGGCACGCACCCCATGGGTCAGAGACCCATGGCACGAACAAGAGACAGCACCACCCCCTCAATCACAAACAACAGCCTCCGAAGCGATGCCACCGTTGCGATGCAGCCGAAGCGAAGCCCACGAAGCGAAGCCGCCGAAGCGAAGCCCCGTTGCAGAGATTCCCATTGAGGCAAGCTGTCTCTCCGTTGTGCCGTGGGACACTGTCCCACGGGGGGCTGATAGCCAAAGCTATTCCCTTCAGAAGCTTTCCCCATCCCTGGCGAGGATGCGCACCCTCGCCTCACTCACAATCTAAGCTCGCCTCACTCACAATCTAAAAGAGCTTCTGGCAATCCTCTCCGCGAGCAGATTCAACTCCTTACACACATCCCTCGGCAAAGGCCCTTTCCTGGGAGAAACAGGCACCTCCTGCTTCAAGGAAAAAAACAGTAAATTCCCCGTAGCGCAGTAATTAAACTCAGTCTTCGCCGGATGAGCTCTCGGACCGAAAGGGCACTCCACAACTCTGATCATCCTCCATCCATTCTGCATCCCATCCTTATAGACACGTCGTTCCTCAGCGTGAATAAACGGAGAAACCAGAACAGCCCCGACCGAAGCCATCTTCCGGCACCAATCCAAATATTCGACATTTTCACTCATTGTACGTTTACTCGTAAATCTAACCACCACTTTTTCCGGATAAACAAGTAAGTTTTTATTACCATATACGTTCCACCCATTCCCAAATCTGTCAACAATCATGTCCCTCTGGAAGCACTCTTTAAGCGTCCTCCTCATCAAAGCCCGTCGAGGATTATCAGATATGTAAAACTCCCATCTGCGCATCTGTGTCTCTGAGAACATAATCTTATGATTGTCAGCATCTCTCACAAACAGTGGAATATCCTTATGCCGATATTCAGGATACAAATCCCACAAAAGCGTTGTGCAAGTCTGTTTAAAACGGGCGAGATGCCATTTAAAACTAAAAGACAAGCGTTCTACAACTTTAAAAATAATATGGGCATGATCAGGCATGATTACTTTATAGTGCACTTTCACCTTTGGATTCCGCGCCACGAATAATTCACACGCTTTAACAACTATATTTCCCAAATCAGTAGGCACATCATCTATTCTTTCCCCTAACTTATCCACATTTCCTGTTAATGAAGATAATAGAGGAAGAAGCTCACTTTTACGTAATGTCACCATATAGGAGCATACACTGCAATAATCATGATCAAACATATTACGGCTCATCTTATGTATAATTGGACGCCGTGGTGAATTGTTCGGATAGTCGTTCATGATAGAAAAAGGCTTAGTATAAGAAGTGGTAGTAGAGTATTAACCTGGGGAGGAGGTATAAGCTAATGGAGGAGGGTAGTAAGAGAGCCGGCCCTGTGGGTCGGCTCTCTGGTATTGCAATTCTTAAATGAATTTCGGTTATGATTACTTCTTGCGGAAGTATTTACTTTGCGGAAGTCTTACTTCTTTACGAGGGTGCAGCTGTAAGGACGCTTGGTGAGGTCGAGGGTCACTTCGTATGTGCCGGCTCCCGGAGAAGGAAGGTTGACATTGCTCTGCGGGATAAGGTCAGTGATTGAACCACCAAGGCTGAGATCCCAGGCCTCGTTCATATTGAACTTCCACTCGCCACCTTCGTCGAAGTTAACCTCTGCTTTCCAGATGAGATCGCCTTCCTCGGCTGTCATCTTGAGATTGTTAACCTCGCTCCAGCTATTGAAGCTGCCGACGATGCCGATGTTGTTGATGAATGTGAGAGCGTAAGTGAGTTCATCCATATTTACAGATACCCAATAGAGACCTACGCCTGTAGCAGGAATCTTGCAGTTATCGTTAGAACCGTTCTGGATAGTATTCGGCTCTGAACCTGCACCGAAGTTACCCTCATCCCAGTTAGGAGCGCTTGTGAACTTGAACTCCTCACCGAGGTACTGGTAGCCGGTATAGGTGACGTAGTCATCTGAAAGGAGAACGTTGTTCAGCAAGACAGGAGAAGGATTATTCCAATCCCAGCCATTACCTGAGCCGGGAACGTAGAGCTGCTCGTAGGCTGAAGTGATGGTGTAGCTGAGGTCAACCACGTTGATGGTGATGATGTACATACCCTTGTCATAGATTACACCTGCGGGGCCACCTGCAACGAGTGAGCCTGACTTGTCAGAGGGATCACCTGTCTCTGATACGCCTAACCATTCAGAAGATGTGCCGAGAACAGATGCGCCGGCTACTTTCCACTCATAACCCTGGGCTGCCTGAGACTCAGAAACCTCGAAGGTGAGCTTGAAGGTAGGATCGTCATACTGGCTGGCGGCAGTGTGGGAGAACTCGATACCCTGGTCAGATGCCCAGTTAGTCATGTTCGACATGAGGTAGAACTTGGAATCGATAATCTGATCGGCAGGATAAGGCACGAAAGTCAGATTGAACGGTCCGTAGTAGTTGGTGGGACCACCTACATAAGCTACCTGAGAAACCTTGTCGGTACCTGTCACTGTTGTGGCGAGGAAACGGGTCTGGACAGTAGCCTGAGCCGGATCCTTGGTGAAGTTGGTATAGTAAACATTCTGAAGCGAAGCGGGATTTACCATCACCTTGTAAATGCCATCCTCACCCTGCTCAACGGTAGTAGGCACTGCATAAGCATGTGTGAAACCGTCGATTGAGATCTGCATGTCAGCGCCCATTGTGTAGGCGGCAGGAAGATTCTCAACTGTGATATTGGCTACGTTGATAAACTCGCTCTTTTTGTCGAGTTCCGACAGATTGAAGGGATCAGCTGCAGCAACCTCGCTTACAGCCACCTCATCAGTCGTAAGGATTGATTCCTGAGGGTTGGTCTGTGGTGTGGGATTCGGCTCCTCGTAGTCATCGCAGGCAGCGAATGAGAAAGCGAAGAGGGTAGCCAGACCGTATATTGAAAATTTTTTCATTTCCTGTTGATAGATTATACCGGGAGCGGAGCGGCACCGCTAAGGAGCCTCGCCGCTCCCGGAGTTAAAAATTCTTATTCTTGAACAAACTCGATAGAATTTGAATTAGTGTCAACGGTAATAGATACCTTTCCACCGGGGAAGCCTGCGAATACCCAGCTACCCTTGCCGGCAACATAGTTTCCGCTGAATTTACCATTCGAGAAGCTTGCATCCAGATTATCACCGTCATTGGCGTTCGGACCATACTGTGCGGGATTGTCCCAGCCATCGCTCTCAGAGAGAGAATAGGCCAAACGGCAATACCAGTCACCTGCGGGAACATCAAACTCACCTACATAGATGCCGTCGCCGGTCTTGTCGGCAAGACGCCACTTGTTGTAAGAATCCTGGTTTGCGACCTCCGGTGCATTCCAGCCCTCGGCGCTACCCATGAGATAGATATATTTTGCGACAGTCACCTCAGACTCACCAGCAACGCAAGTAAGAGTGATGTTCTTCATATCGCTCATGTCAACAGTCACAGTCATCTTGCCACCGGGGAAGCCGGGGAAGCTGAATGAACCCTTACCCTTGACAATCACACCGGTGTAAGAGTCATTTGCAAATTCATATTCAATCGGGTTATCATCTACCTGTGAGCCATATGAATCCTGATCCCAACCGGTAAGATCGGTATAGAAGCGGAATACAGGAGCTGCAGGCATATCAAATACAGCAGAATATACGCCCGAACCGATTGCATCCTTAGGCTCATAGAGTTTCCAATCCTCGTAATGTGCGGCATTAGCGGCATCCGGGCCAACCCAACCCTCAGGTGTACCAACGAGGTAGATGAAGCCGGGCTGCGGGATTGCGAAGTAACCTACAACATTGTTATAGCTTACTACATTCGACTCAATACGAGAACCCTCTACACCGTCAAGCTGACAAACAGCGCGGAAGTAGATCTTCTCGGGAGTCATGCCATTGGGATACTTCTCCAAGAAAGAAGCCTCATCCTCGATGCCGAGGAGCTCGTTCATGGCTACAGCCACGTCAGACTGTTTCACGAGGAAACGGGCCTGGGTAGCGTCGATAGCCTTGAGATCTTTTATAGCCTCCGGTTTACTGAAGTCCTTGTCAAAAGACATCTGGGCTGAATACTGAGCCACAGCTGAGTAACCGTAGTCAGGCTGTGAGCATACGAGTTCGAGAGCATCAGTCTCATTCAGCTGAATGTACTGATCCTGCATCGCGGGCTCATTGAGCACGAAAGTGGTAGGTGTCTGCAGAACGGGATCCTTATCCTCGGAGCATGAAGCCATGCCGAGAACAGCACAGACACTCGCCAAATATACAAATATTTTTTTCATTTCCTTAAATGCAATAATTAATAGTTGGGGTTCTGTACATAACCGTTACGTGCGGCGATAGTGCTGGGGATAGGATATACAAGGAAAGATGCGGGATAGTCGGTACCCTCCTTGACATTGTATTTCCATGACCAGGTGTAACCGCTCAGCCATTTGCCATAACGGATAAGGTCGCTACGACGGATGTTCTCAGTGTAAAGCTCGCGGCAACGCTCATCCTGAAGCTGTGTGAGGTTGATTGAAGTGAACGCAGACATGCCGGCACGCTCGCGGATGTAATTCACATACTCAAGAGCCTGAGTATTGCTTGAGCCACCGCCATTGAGGATTGCCTCGGCTGCAGAGAGATAAATCTCGGCAAGACGGATGACAGCGTAGTCACCGCCGAGCTGGTCGGTAGGTGTGGGTGAGTTAGCCTCGTCAACGCCATTGTCATTGAATGCCCAGTTGGTGTACTTAACAGCGAGATAACCGTTCTGACCCCAGTCTGACTGAGAGAGAGAGATGTTATCCATAGCAAAACCCTGCTTGGAGGTTGCCCACCACTGTGTACGCTTGTCAGGAGATACTGAATAATCCTCGTTCCAGTCGAACTTCTCAACAAATTCAGGACGTGCGAGCATACACTTCCAGCCATTACCTGAATTATAATCAGCAATGTCGATAACGAACTCATCATCGGGTGTTGAAGTGCCGATCCAACCGTTACACATGAAAGTTGCATTGGCATAAGACATCAGACCGTTACCGTCAGGATTGATAGAAGTCTGCTCCTGGGGGATAGTCCAGATAATCTCGTTCACGCCGGCAGCGCCACCGATTGTATAATCCTTGTTATTGGCACCGAAGTTCTGGAAATAGTTGTTGCAAAGGCCTGTGCCCTTGAAACCACCCTTACCGAGACGGCCGATGACAGCCTGAGCATGCTCAAGACATTTCGCCCACTCTGCAGTGCCGCTGTAAACCTCAGCGTTAAGATAGTATTTCACGAGAAGTGACTCAGCCACATCAAGGCCAACATACCCGTAAGGGGGCTTGTTGTTGGCATCGTTAGCCTTATACCATGCCACAACATCCTCAAGGTCAGCCACAACCTTCTCATAGACAGCCTTGCGGCCCTCGGCGAAGTTGGTTGAGAGCTGGGGAGCTACCTGACCCATCTGAACGCTCTCGTCAGCCCAGGGCACATTACCGAAGTTATCGATAGCATACCAGTAGGCACCGGCGCGGAGGATACGGGCCTGACGGATATATTCATCAGCCTTTGCCTGAAGCTCGGGAGTGGTGAGGTTGAAGTAACCTGCGTTGACAGTCTGCATGAACTGGTTGCACATCGCGATGTTGATGAAGAAACGCGAGTATGTACCCATCACGGCACGGTTTGAGGTAGGTATCACACCATACTGGAACAAACCGTAGTCGGTGTCGGCAGCAATCCATGAAGCCTCATCGGTAGGAATCTCCTCAAGGATGAAAGCTGCACGCTGGAAAGTTGACATACCGCCGTCGAAGCCCTGTACGGCAGCATTGCCGTTGGCACCGTAGGTGGCATACTGCAGGTAGACACCGGCGATAGCCTTGTCGAGATAACCTGCAGGATCCTGAGCGAACTGGTCAGGAGTGAACTGGCTGGGGTCGGTAGGAAGCAGGTCGAGGTCACCCACACAGCTTCCCAAGGAGAGGGACGCTACAAAGATGCTGCCTGCGAGGAAGAATTTATTATATTTCATTGTTTGTTGTAGCCTTAAAGATTAGAATGTAGCGATCAGACCGATGGTGAAGCTTACAGGACGGGGGTAAACGTTGTTGTCGATACCGTCGAATACCTCAGGGTCGAGACCTTTATATTTTGTAATCACAAAAGGATTCTGCACTGCGCCGTAGAGGCGGAGACGCATATTGCCGTCGATCAGGTCAGGCCAAGTATAGCCGAGTGTGATGTTGTCGCAACGCAGGAATGAGGCGTTCTCAACCCAGTAGTCGCTCAATACGAGTTCCTCTGAATAGGTGGGGAAATAGAACTCATTTCTGATGAGGTTGTTCAGGCCATACTGGTCGAGTGTGCCAAGGTTGGTACGTGCGTAACGGGGACCGTTATAAACGTAGTTGCCGAAGTTGGCACGGAGAGCGAAGCTCAGATCCCAGTTCTTGTAGCTGAAGTTGTTGGTCCAGTTCAGAGTAACCTTGGGTTCGGGTGAATGGTAGTTGATCTTGTCGTTTGCGTCGATCTTACCGTCAGCGTTCTGGTCGACATACTGACCCGGTACGGGGTTGCCGTCGGCGTCATATACCTGCTGGTAGACACGGTAAGTGAAGGCAGGCTGGCCAACGAGGTGCCACTGGAGAGCACCACCTGTACCTGAGGGTACGTCGCGGGCTGAGATCTCGTCGGTAGCAGCGTCACCGGTAAGAGCGGTGATCTTGTTGCGGTTCCAGGCGATGTTGATGTTAGATGACCATACGAAATCCTGAGTCTGTACGGGCTTGCCGCCGATGTTGAACTCAAGACCGTAGTTGCGGAGGCTACCGATGTTGGTAGTCATGAAGTTCGAGGTGTTCATACCGAGGGCCGGTGCATAAGCGAGAAGGTCCTTGGTGTTGCGGAGATACCAGTCGATAGATGCGGTGAGTCGGTTGTTGAAGAAACCGAGGTCAAGACCAACGTTCCAGGTGGTAGTTGTCTCCCACTTGATGTTGTTGTCATAAGGCTCCGGATAGAGAGGATTGATCCACTGGCCGTTGGGGCCGATATACTGGAAGCCGGGCTGATATGAGTTGGTGTAGATAGGCATGTAGGGGAAGTAAGAACCTATATCCTGCTGACCTGTCTGACCCCAGCCGAGACGGAGTTTTGTCTCATCGAGCCAAGCCACATCGCGGAGGTCGCCTACGTTGTTGATCTTCCAGCCGAGAGCCACAGAGGGGAAGAGTGACCAACGGGTATCCTTAGAGAAACGTGAGCTACCGTCATCACGGAGAGTGAAGGTAAGGAGGTAAGTCTCATCGAAAGTATAGTTCAGACGTCCGAAGAATGAAACGAGCTGAAGGGGGTTACCCCAGCGGGTCATAGGAGCGTTGTTCACAACCTCACCGATTGCATCGTGAGTGCTGGTGTTCATCACATACTTGCCGTCGGCATAAGTAAAGCCGGGATTACCCTCAGCGTTTACGAAACCGAGTGAGTTAACGTAGTTCTGTGAACGGCCGAGGTAAGTGAACTTCTGCCAAGAGTAACCTACCATTACATCGAGGTTAGACTTGATAGCTTCGAAATCCTTCTTATAGTTGATGTAGAAGTCGAGGAGGGTATTGCGCTGGAGCTCATGCCATTTGTAGAGCTGCTCGGCACCGGCTGCGCCTGTACCTGCGAGACCGTCGTTAGTCCAAGCCATTACAGAGTTAGCGGCTGTGATGCTCTTGGCATCATTCTTCGATACCTGATAACCGAGGTTCAGGTTAAGGTGAAGCTCGGGGAGGAAGTGAAGAGCGTAATCAATCTGGAGGTTACCAGATGAACTCCAGGTCTTGTTGTGGCTGTCAACGTCGTTGAGAAGCTGAAGGGGGTTCTTCGCACCGTTCAGGTCATAGATACCTGCGGGAGCGTAGTTGTAGTAACCGTTGTAGAGATATCTGCCGGTGTTACCCTCCATAGCGATGTTGGTATATACAGGCTTGGTGGGGTCCATGCTTGATGCGCCACCGATAGCGCCGCCGTCAGCGTTGCGCTGGTCGGCGTAAGTACCGTTAACGTTTACCTGGATTGAGAGGAGGTCGTCGAAGAACTTAGGAGTAAGGCTGAAGCCTGCAGTTACACGCTGCATGTTAGAGGTCTTCAGGATACCCTCAGAGTTAGTATAACCTGCATTGACGCGGTAGGGGAGGAAACCGGCCTTACCTGCGATACTTGCGGTATAGTCCTGCGAGATAGTTGTGCGGAGCACCTCTTTCTGCCAGTCAGTGTTGTAAAGCTGACCGTTGTAACCAAGCTGGTCGATTGTAGACTGCGCCATGTTAGCCTTAACGAAGTCGGCGAACTCGTTGCCGTTCATAAGGTCGAGGGTCTTGCGGGCTGTGTTAACCGTCATGTTGGCGGTGATGTTTACAACCGGCTTGCCGGCCTTACCTTTCTTGGTTGTGATGATGATGACACCGTTAGATGCGCGCGAACCGTAGATAGCGGTTGCCGATGCATCCTTGAGCACAGTCATGCTCTCGATATCGTTAGGGTTGACCATTGTGAGGGCGCTCATGCCGCCGCCGAGGCTCTGGTTGGTCATCGGCACACCGTCGATAACAATCAGAGGGTCATTGGAAGCTGACAGTGAGGAACCACCACGGATACGGATTGTAGCACCGCCTGTAGGGCTACCGCCATCGGTTGTTACAACCACACCCGGAGAGGCACCTACGAGGAGGTCCTGGGCTGAAGTTGAGATGCCGGCGTCGATCTCGTCAGGTTTGATCACTGACACAGAACCGGTGGCATCCGATTTCTTAACGCTACCGTAACCGATTACGACAGTCTCGTTAAGCATTGTAGCATTCTGTCCGAGAGTAATCTTCAGGTTAGTCTGACCGTCTACAGCTACCTCTTTGGCATCATAGCCGACATAGCTGACAACGAGCGTCGCATTCGGGGCGACATTGAGTGTGAAGTTACCGTCGATATCGGTGGCAGTACCGTTGGCAGTACCTTTCTCCATTACGGTTGCACCGATCAAAGGCTCCCCAAGCTCATCATCCACGTAGCCGTGAACAGTGATCTTCTGAGCCAAACCGGGAAGTGCGAGAGTCAGCACTAAGGCCAACGTCAGCCACAACTTCCTGTCCAGATGAAAACAGATGTTCTTCATGCAAGAAATTAATTTAGTTGATGTTATTGTTTTTATTTCTCTCTTTTTTTATTTATCCTAACATTTGCAATATCGGCTCCGGCATTGCCGGAAGGCCGTCAACCACAACGATAATCTGCACTCGCAAACCATCATCTTTCGGTCTCATTTTTTACTTTCCCGGGCCTCGGAACTGAGTTTTTCATGAGCCGAGCCGACAAAATCAGCGCAAATGTATAACTATTTTCACACTTCTTACTAACGTTTTAAAGTGGTTAACATTTTTAATTAACACTTTTAACATTTACAGAAATCATGATGTTTTTGTTGCCGTTGACAAAAAGTCAAACGCGCCACGCCTCTATGACTTTCTTTCTTACGGCCACACAATTCAGTATTATCACTGCCAATGTTATGGCAGCCGCCGTGCCAAGGCCGCTCAGAAGCGACCCCGTAGTTGCTCCCAGACCCTGCAGCGGATCCAGGTAATAGGCACGCAGAAGCACCACACATCCACCGGCAAGAATAAAGGCTGCCACCGACGACCACACCACTATTCCCAGATAAGGGGCCGACACACTCCGGGCCTCACATCCAAGCATCAGCAGACTGTGCAGTTTGTCACGATTTTTCTCCATCAGAAGCGACATAGAAAGCAGCAGGATAAAGAATGAAAGAATTGTGATAACTCCACCCACGGCAAGCACGATTCCGGTGATTACGTTGAGAAGGAAGGAGGCGGCACTCCCGCTCTTGTCGCCGGCCACCTCAAGGCCGTGGCTGTCGAGATAGTCCTTGATGGCTACGTCGCCGGGACTCCCGACGGCTATGATGAGGCGCGAGGGTGACTTCTCCCCTACCCCGCTCCCGAGCCGGGAATTGCTCCATTGCATGAAGCTTTCGGGCACGAGTATGGTGTTGAGACGGTTGGAGTAGCCGCTGACACGCCCGCGCATCTCGATGCTGCGGCTCCCGTCGTCGGAGGTGAGGGTGAGCCGGAGGGGTATCCCGCTCATGATGCTCTCCGACATCTGGGGCAATCCGGCTGAGCCGGCGAAGCCGAAGTTGTAGAGGGCAAGGTAATCTTTCGATATGATGATGGGCACCTCATCACTACCCGGCTCGAAGGTGAAATCATCCCCTCGGGCATCGACAAACTGGTCGGGCACCGATTCGAAGAACATCATGGTTGACATACCTCTCCCCCCTTGGCTCACGGAGGCCCATACGCGATAGTCGGTCGAGGTGAATTCCCCCACATCCTTCACCCAGGGCTGACTGCGGAGGTCGGCTATGTCAGATTCTTTGAATTCCGACTCCGAAGCATCCCATGCGTTGGCTGAGGTGACCTGCTTGTTCACCACTATGAAATCGTTGTTGATAAAGCTGTCGTCAGAGGCCCATAATGACCGGGCGTCGGTATAGAACTGCACACCTCCGGCTATGATGGCCAGTCCGATGAAGTTTGACAGCACAAAGCCCGCGATGCGCGCGGGCGACGTATTCTTTCGTAACAGACGTGAAATCAGTTTCATAGCCTTATCTTAATCTTATCCTCTATCAGCAGAGGGTTACCCACGGAGGTGCTGATGATTCCGGCTCCCTGACGCCGGGCCTCCCCGATTATCATGGCGGCGGCTCTCCTGTTGTTCTCCTCGTCGAGGTGGCTCACGGGTTCGTCGAGCAATATGAAATCGAATGGCTGGCAGAGGGCTCTTATTATACCCACGCGCTGCTGCTGCCCTATCGACATCCGCCCCACGGGATAATCCTTACGTGAGTCTATACCCAACTCATGCAGCCATTCCTCTATGCGCGCCGGTTCGACGCTTCCGGTGAGGGAGTTCTTGAGCTGGATGTTCTGCATGGCTGTCAGTTCGGGGAAGAGGGAGAGTTCCTGCGGCAGATAGGCTATGTTGTTGCGTCTCAGCCGCTGCCACTCCTCCATCTTTAGGCCGGCCACATCCATGCCATTGAAGAGGAGCTCACCCTCATAGTCGGTACGCGCCCCGAAGATATATGAGCACATCGATGACTTCCCACCCCCGCTGGCAGCCTCCACAAGGTAGAAGCGGCCACGCTCGAATGTGAGATTGCCACGCCATACATCTGAGGAAGGGATGCTCTCGGAGGCGAATACCTTCGGGAGCATCCCTTTAAGTGTGATAGTGTCTATTCTCTCTATCATCTTTATCTGTGTGATTATTTCTCCATGCTCTTCTTGAGGAGGGTGAGAAGGATATTCTCGTCGGGAGTCTGGCTCTCGGCATTGAGATTGAGTGTGACGCCGCCGTCAGCCGGATTGATACTGAAGGCCACAAGACTCAGGCCAAGCGACGCTCCGTTGAGATTGGAGGTGTTGGCATTGAGCACGAATCCGAAGGTGGAGCCTTTGAGATAGTCTGACACTTTAGCCACGTCAAGACCTCCGGCCACTGTACCTTTGCCGAATTTAACCAGTTTGCCATCCTTCTGGGTGGGGCCGAACTGCGACAGGATCTGGAGAAGATCCATCGAGGGATTGCCGTCGGTTGTGACAACACCCTTGATGCTCTCGCCGGGGTTGTCGATATTGCCGAGGGCCACGGCCACAGTGCCGTCGAGCGATTTGAGGGCCTTCATTACCTGGCCGAACATATCACCTCCGAGTGAGGAGCTGACATTCTCTATCTTCTTTGTGAATTCCTTTGTAATCGACATGGCGGCGATGAGTTCGGCATTGGTAGCCAGAGCTGTTATGTCGCTCACGTTAACCTTATCGGCGGGGAGGAGATATTTGGCCGGCTGACCCTTCTCGTTGAGGAGCGACGCCTGCAGCGAGAGTTTCCCCTTGAGAAGGTCAAGGTCGACAAGCACGCAATTGGCATTCTCGAAGAGCATGCTTGAGATGAGGTTGACCGAAGCGGCATCGCCGAAAGAGAGACCCTTCTTGGCGAGCTGTTTGATCTGACCCCAGGCGGTGACGTCATGGGTCATGTTGGCGAGTTTGGCCGATATCGGATTAGCCATGAAGCTCTGGGCATTCTCAAGGGTTGAGTAATTCTTTATGGCTTTGGCGTCGATTGCAGTCTTGCTGCTCATGCTCACCCAAGTCTGTGCTCCGCACACGGCCACATTACCGCATACCTTCACATCATTTCCGGCATCCGCGAAGGTCTGGCCGCTCTGTTTCTCCACAAACTCCATGAACTTGCCGGTGTCGGCCAAGGCAGCCGTGATATACGAGTCGTAGGCATCGGCAAAATATATGGCGCCAACGGGGTCGACTCCGCTCTCGCCTGAGAGGAAAAGTTTCAGAGCCTCCTTCTCATTGGCCACATATTCCTTCTGCGAGTTGATCCACTGCTCCACCTCCGGCCCTGGGGTGATAGAGGAGCCTTCGACCTTGCAGCCGGCTTTCTCGAGCATGGTGCCGAGGTTGAAGCCTACCACAGCCGATGCTGAGGATGGTACGGATGAGAGGAGGTCGGTGACGTCGGCGCTCTCCTTCTTACATGAGTTGAGCGCGGGCAGGAGCGCCACGAGCATACATGCCAAGGCCAGACGCACTGACCTTACTGAAAGGATTCTCTTTTTCATTATCTCTTTTTTGTTATTTGTTTATACGCGATATATTCACATTTATAGTGGTGTTATATGAAGAACATCGTGTGTGGTGACAAAGTTAACTAAAATTTTTATCTTTCGCCAAAATATTTTTGTTTGCTCATTAATAATCGTTAACTTCGCGAGGCAATCAGGGGTGATTCACACGACTCCTGAGCTGCGCGGACAGTATTTTCAGAAACTCATAAAATATATAAGCAATGATTCAGATTTCACAGCGCATCCAGGCGCTCTCACCATCGGCCACGCTCGCCATGTCGCAGAAGAGCGCGGAGCTCAAGGCCGCGGGAGTCGACGTAATCAACATGTCGGTCGGCGAACCTGATTTCAACACTCCGGAGTTTATCAAGGAGGCGGCCAAAAAGGCTGTCGACGAGAACTATTCCCGCTATACCCCGGTGCCGGGCTATATGTCGCTCCGCAAGTCGATCTGCGCCAAACTGCTGCGCGAGAACAAGATTGAGTTCGCTCCCGAGCAGATTGTAGTGGGCAACGGTGCCAAGCAGGAGCTCTGCAATGTGCTTCTCGCCACAATCAACCCGGGCGACGAGGTGATCATACCCGTTCCGGCATGGGTAAGCTATGTGGAGATGGTGAAACTGGCCGAGGGGGTCACTGTTGAGGTGTATGCAGGTGTCGACCAGGATTTCAAGATCACACCCGCCCAGCTTGAGGCCGCCATCACACCGAAGACACGCATGATCATGCTCAACTCACCCTCCAACCCCACCGGAAGCATCTACAGCTATGATGAACTGAAGGGTCTGGCCGACGTGCTGGCGAAATACCCCGACATCATCATCCTGGCCGACGAGATTTACGAGCACATCAACTTCGTGGGTGAGGTGCACAGCATCTCTGAGTTTGAGTCGGTGCGCGACCGCGTGGTGATCATCAACGGTGTGTCGAAAGCTTATGCCATGACAGGCTGGCGCATCGGCTACATGGCCGGACCGTTGGCCATCGCCAAGGCTGTCACCAAACTTCAGGGTCAGTACACCTCCGGCTGTTCATCGATAGCCCAGAAGGCAGCCGAGGCAGCCTATGACGGTCCGCAGGATTGCGTTGAGGAGATGCGCCAGGCGTTCGAGCGTCGCCGCGACCTCATCGTGAGCCTCGCAAAGGAGATTCCGGGATGGGTTATCAATCATCCGCAGGGTGCCTTCTACCTCTTCCCTGAGGTGAAATCGTATATCGGCAAGAGATGCGGCGACCGCGAGATCAAGAGCAGCGGCGACTATGTGATGTATCTCCTTGAGGAGGCACACGTGGCCTGTGTGGACGGCGCCGCCTTCTGCGCCCCCGGCTATATGCGACTGAGCTACGCTACATCTGACGACAATATCCGTGAGGCTATGCGCCGCATCCGCGAGGCATCGGCCAAGCTGGTCTAAGAGCATGTAAGAGGTAAAAAGCCTCCAGGCAAGATTACGGCAAAATAAATTTTGAAATTTTTCGGAATTTATTTTGCCGTTTAAACTTTTCTTTGTAACTTTGCAGCGCAATTCGGCAAAACACTGAATTGTCCGGGTGGATACCAGAGTGGCCAAATGGGGCAGACTGTAAATCTGCTGGTTTATACCTTCGGTGGTTCGAATCCATCTCCACCCACTTCAACAAAACCATAGACAATAGCAAGACATCAATTCAATTATTGCACATAACAACAGAAATGACGAATCCGTGAGGATTTGTCATTTTTATTTTATACACCTACCATTTTTATTTTATACCCTCCCCTTGCAGAAATCACTCCCCTCTCTGTTTAGATAAGGAGCGCCCCGGAAAGTAAATCCCGGGGCGCTTTCTGTTTTTTCAGATTGAGAGTCGGCGCAGGGTCGACATAAGCTCCTGATTGATGGGCTTGTCGTTCTTGATGGCTTTGGTGAAGGGCACATAGACTATCTCGTCGTTCTTGATGCCGATCATCACGTTGCGCTGGTCGTCGAGAAGCGCGTCTACGGCTGCCGCGCCCATACGCGAGGCGAGGATACGGTCGTAGGCTGTCGGTGAACCGCCGCGCTGCAGGTGGCCCAAGATGGTGACGCGCACATCGTAGTCGGGATACTCCCTCTTGACCCTCTCTGCCAGACCCATGGCGCCACCTGTGGTGGGTGACTCGGCCACAAGCACGATAGATGAGTTCTTCGACTTGCGGAAACCGTTGGCAATGAGTTCATCAAGCTGGTCAACCTGTGTCGACACCTCCGGAATGATGGCAGCCTCGGCGCCTGATGCGATTGCTCCGTTAAGGGCGAGGAAGCCGGCGTCGCGGCCCATTACCTCGATGAAGAAGAGACGCTCGTGCGAGGTGGCGGTGTCGCGGATCTTGTCGACACAGTCCATGATGGTGTTCAACGCGGTGTCATAACCTATGGTGGAGTCGGTGCCGTAGAGGTCGTTGTCGATTGTGCCGGGGAGGCCTACTATCTGCAGCGAGAACTCGTTGGCGAAAATCCTGGCGCCGGTCAGCGAACCGTCGCCACCTATCACAACGAGAGCATCGATGCCATGACGCTGCAGAACGTCATAGGCGCACTGACGACCCTCGGGGGTCTGGAACTCCTTGCAACGGGCTGTCTTGAGGATGGTGCCGCCGCGCTGTATGATGTTGGAGACGTTCTGGGTGGAGAATTCCTCAATCTCATCCGTGATGAGGCCTTTGTAGCCCCTCTTGATGCCGAACACCTTGAAGCCGGCGAAGATGGCCGCGCGTGTCACCGCGCGTATCGCTGCATTCATACCCGGGGCGTCGCCTCCCGAGGTAAGTATGCCTATCGCTCTTTGTTTTGCCATAACATGTATAAATTTATCGGGTTTAGTTGATGTTTCCTGTTGAGTTTAGTTGTTTAGTCTATAGTTACTCCATGCAAAGGTAATATTTTGTCGGATTCTACACAAAAAAATATTATCTTTGCAGCGGATATCTCATTAATTAGACAATTCAAATTTGACAATTCATATTTTATGAGTACGATAAAGAATATTATCTTCGACCTCGGCGGTGTGGTGATCGACCTCAACCGTATGGCAGCTGTGAAAGCCCTCGCCGACCTCGGCATAGCCGATGCCAATTCCCTGCTCGGGGAGTATGAGCAGAAGGGACCTTTCCTTCTGCTGGAGAGCGGTCGACTCTCATCGGCCGAATTTTATGACCATCTTATCCCTCTCTGCCGAAAGGGTGTGGGGTGTGTCGACATCCAGGATGCTTTCGAAAGGTTTCTTGTAAGGATTCCCATCGAACGCCTCCAGGCTATACGCGCCCTCAGGGAGAAGGGATACCGTCTCTTCGTACTCTCAAATACCAACCCCGTGATGTTCGACCATTGGATCGACCTCGCTTTCCGCCAGGAGGGGAGAAGCATGGAGGATTATTTCGACGGCATAGTCACCTCTTATCAGGAGAAGATGTGCAAGCCTGACCCGCAGATCTTCAGCAACCTGATCAACAGGTATCATCTCGACCCGGCCCAGACGCTCCTTCTCGACGACTCGGCGGCAAACTGCGCGAGCGCGCGCACCTTAGGGCTGAACACCATTCAGGTTATGCCGGAGGGTGAGGATTCGATGTTGAACATATGCAAGCGCCTTGAGGAGGAGGATCCCGCCAAGTGAAGGGTAAAGCGGTTGCCATAGGCACTTTCGACGGCGTTCACCGTGGCCATGTGGCTGTGCTTGAGAAACTCCGCGAGGTTGCCTCGGAGGAGGACCTCCAGCCTGTGGCCATTACTTTCGACCGTCACCCTCTCTCACTTATAGCTCCCCAACGCGCACCGAAGGCGATAACCTCGGTAGAGCGTAAGGCCGAACTTATCCGCAGGCATGGGGTCACCCCGGTGATTATGCCCTTCGATGAGAAGATGCGCTCTACCACGGCCCGCGACTGGATGAGGATGCTACATGATGATATGGATGTCAAGGCGCTCGTGGTGGGCTACGACAACACTTTCGGCTCTGACGGTGTGAATATGTCGGTGGCCGATTACCGCCGTATCGGCGAGGAGACCGGGATACGTGTCGAGGAGGCCCCTTATGTGCCTGATGTCAGTTCATCGGCCATTCGGAAGGCTGTCGCCGCAGGTGACATAGCACTGGCCAACAACCTGCTCGGACGTGATTTCACACTGCGGGGGATTGTAGTTGCCGGAAACCGGCTCGGACGCACAATCGGCTTCCCTACCGCCAACCTTGAACCGGCGCCCGGGATAGAGATTCCGGGGAACGGTGTGTATGCGGCCATGGCCACGCTCCCCGACGGCAGCAAACATCCGGCTGTGGTGAATATCGGTGTACGCCCCACCGTGAGAAGGGGGAACGCCCTCACTATCGAGGCCCATATCCTGAATTGGAAGGGCGACCTCTACGGACATGAGATAAAGCTCGCTTTCCATGCCCGTCTGCGCGATGAAGTGAGATTCAATTCAATCGAGGCCCTGCGCCAACAGATTGAAAAAGACTCCCGACAGGCCATTTTTTCGCTTAAGTAGTCCCACATAAGCGAATTATTGGTTATATTTGCAAATCAGTAATTTTTATTGTTAAGTTTAATGCTATGAACGATATTGAGATTATCAACTTCGCCACGACCCCGAGTCTGGTGAGCCGTTATATGAGGGAGCTGCGCGACGTCAGCATCCAGAACGACCCCATGCGCTTCCGCATCAACCTCAACCGTATCGGTGAGATTATGGCTTATGAGATCTCTAAACGACTCAATTACACTCAGGAGAAGGTGCAGACCCCCCTCGGATTCGCCATGTGCCATGAGATGACCGACAATGTGGTGCTGGCCACTATCCTGCGCGCCGGCATACCGTTCCATCACGGTTTTCTCGATTTCTTCGACAAGGCTGAGAATGCTTTCGTGAGCGCCTACCGACGTTATAAGGAGAAAGGTGACCAGTTTGACGTATTGGTGGAGTATATGGCCGCACCCTCGATCGAGGGGAAGACCCTGATTCTTATCGACCCGATGCTCGCCACCGGAAGCTCCATGGAGCTTGGGTACCGCGCACTTCTGAAGAAGGGTACCCCGGCACGCGTGCATATCGCCTCTGTCATCGCCTCACGCCAGGCCATTGAGTATCTCTGCGAGACTCTCCCGGCTGGAATCACAACCATATGGACTGCCGCCATCGACCCCGACATTAACTCCCACAGCTATATCATACCGGGCTTGGGTGACGCCGGCGACCTCTCATATGGTGAAAAGGAGGATAACTGAACCATCGGATGATTTTAAAGAGTATCGACATACTGAATTTCAAGAATATAGCATCCGCCACTCTCGAGTTTTCGCCGGGTGTGAACTGTCTGTTGGGGATGAATGGCATGGGTAAGAGCAATCTCCTTGAGGCCATTCACTTCCTCAGCATGGCGCGTCCCATGACGTCGCTCACTGACAGCGCGCTGATACGCCACGGCCAGGATATGCTGATGGTGAAGGGGACGTATCTCACCGATGCCGGTGCCACCGACGCCATCTCCTGCGGATTCGCACGCGGAAAGGCGAAGAGCCTGAAACGTAACGGCAAGGAGTATCAGCGGATGTCGGAACATATCGGGCGTTACCCTGTGGTGTCGGTCACTCCGGGGGATTCCACACTTGTGAGCGGTCCGGGTGAGGAGCGGCGCAAGCTGATGGATATGGTGATTTCACAGGCCCATCCGGAATATTTGGCCCAGCTTATCCGCTATAACCGTTCGCTCGAATCGCGCAACCGCATGCTCCGCGCCGGGATGAGCGACCCTCTCCTGTTTGAATCGGTCGAGGCCGGAATGGAGGAGGCCGCCGCCGCTATCCATGCTGCACGCTCGGCGTGGGTGGCTGAGATAGCCCCTAAAGTCGAGGACTGCTACGCACGCCTCTCGGGAAACCGTGAGGAGACCTCAATAGCCTATTCCAGCCAGCTCAACGAGGCCCCGTTGCGGGAGGTGCTCGCCTCGCGCAGGGGGAAGGATGCGGCCTTGGGCTATACCTCAGGTGGCGTTCACCGCGATGATATCGAGATGAAGCTCAACGGCTACAGCCTGCGGCGCCTCGGAAGCCAGGGACAGGTGAAGACCTTCACCGTCGCGTTGCGTCTTGCGGTGTTTGATTATCTCAAGAACGCCAACGGCACCACACCCCTCCTCCTGCTCGATGACATATTCGACAAGCTCGATGCCGCCCGCGTGGAGAGCATCATGCACGAGGTGACGTCGTCTGACACTTTCAGCCAGATTTTCATCACCGACACCAACCGCAAGCATCTCGATGATATAATAGCCGCCATGGAGGGTCCGCGCATCCTCCTGAACGTGACCGATGGCGAATTCACACCTTTGACCGGCATAACACCGGCCGGAGCCAATACCCCGGGGGAGCATGGAGCGTAGGGAATCGCAAAGCATCGGCGATGTGTTGCGGCTCGCCTTTCAGGAGAATTGCATGCAGGACCGTCTTGACGAACGGAAGGCCATCGACACATGGCGTCTTATCGTAGGGCCCGATCTTGCCGCCCAGTGTATGCAACCATCCGTGAGAAACGGCGTTATGACTATAGGGGTGCGCAATGCCTCGCTGCGCCAGGAGCTCCATATGAACCGCTCGCGCATAGCCGCAGCCATCAACGCCCACCTCAAACGTCAGGTAATCGACCAGTTGTCTTTTACCGGACCATCTCTCCACCGCATGTCGCGTTAATAACGTAATATAATGGATCCAAATAATTTACCAGATTTATCTCTCTTCAAGAACTGTGTGCCGGTACAGATCCGGTTTAACGATGTCGATGTGTTGGGCCATGTCAACAACACGGTCTATTTCTCATTCTACGACACCGGGAAGGCTCTCTATTTCTCTGCCGTGCGTGGCAGGAAGATGGACTGGAAGCATGTCGACACCGTCATAGCTAACGTAAACTGCGCTTATCTCGCCCCTATCTATTTCGGTGAGGAGATTGAGGTGCTCACCACCTGCATATCTATCTCCGAGAAGAGTTTCCGCCTTCTCCAGGCTCTCCGCGAACGCAACACCGGAGAGATGAAATCGGTATGCGAGACTGTAATGGTAAGCTTCGACCCCGCTACAAAAGCGGCCTGCCAGGTACCCGCCGAGTGGAGAGAGCTGCTCTGTAGTTTCGAGGGACGCGACCTCTCGGTGAAAAACAGGTAATCCAATCACGACAAACAGATAACCACATATGACAGAACCTTCAGTTAACAACAGTTTTATAAACCGCCTTCAGCGCATACTTGAGGAGGAGGCCGCCGCAGTGAAGGCCATACCCCTCTCCGACGGGTATGCCAAGGCTGTGGAGCTTATCGTGGAGAGAGTGAATGGTATGGGCGGCAAACTTGTTACTTCGGGTATGGGTAAAGCCGGACAGATCGCCATGAATATCGCCACGACTTTCTGTTCCACCGGCACTCCGGCCGTTTTCCTGCATCCCTCTGAAGCTCAGCACGGCGACCTCGGTATTCTCCAGAAGAATGATGTGCTTCTCCTGCTGAGCAACTCCGGGAAGACCCGCGAGATTCTCGAGCTTATCGACCTGGCCCGTGTGCTGAATCCCGGCATACCATTTATCGTGATAACAGGCGACCCTGAAAGTCCGCTGGCAAAAAGCGCTGACATAGCCCTCTTCACCGGGGCAGCCCCTGAAGTTTGTCCGTTGGGTATGACCCCCACAACCTCCACAACGATGATGACCGTAATCGGCGACCTCCTCGTTGTGGCCACTATGGAGGCCATCGGTTTCACCGTGGAGGAATATGCCAAACGTCACCACGGCGGATACCTCGGGCATAAATCACGTTCTCAACTCTAAATCCTCTCTAAATCCTAATGATATGGAAATTGTAGAAATACCCCTCATGACCGAGCGATTCGAGAAGAACTCAAACGAGTTCAGAATCCTCAACGAAGCTCTCGCCTGCCGCGCGACGGCAACTCAGCTTATGGCTGAGGAGAGATATATGGATGCCATGGAACGTACTGTCGTGGCTCTCAAGACACTGCGCGAATTTCCCGACTTCGACAATGTTGAATTCAGGGCTCTTCTCGTGACTTTGCTTTTCGACCTGTCGGAAATTCACTTCGCCCTCAAGAATTACAAGCAGAGCGAGAAGGAGCTCGACGTGCTGTTCAAGGTGCTCGAAAACCTGGTGAAGCAGGATGAGTCGCGTTTCGGCAAGTTCCATATCCTTGCAATGGAACTCTCCACCCGTATCCTGCGCTCACGCAAGAAGGCTCTCGATATGCTGGTTAAGCAGCAGATGAATGCCGGCGCCCTCTATGAGAAGGTCAACGCCGGCGTGGCCGCAGCCACCGACAAATTGGTTGACTCCCTGCGCAATGTCGGACAGCTCCTCGCCTCGACAGGCGACCTGAAAGGTGGCCTCAAATTCTATGCCGAGGCTATCAAATACTCCAAGAAGCGTATGGGCCGCGTCACCCGCAAGGAGGTCAAGATGACCCTGGAGATGGCTGAGATAATGATGCGTGTGAAATCGATGCGCCCGCGTGCCGAGCGTCTCCTCAACGCAATCCTCCCTCATGCAGTGGCGCTCGAGACCATCGAGCTTGAACGCGACATCCTCGCCCTGCTGCAGGTGATCCGCACCGAACAGGAGCAGGATTCGGCCTGGAAGGTTTTCATACATAACGTCACCACCATGGCGAAGTCGCGCTTCAAGAAGGAGCCGAAAGAGCCTAAGGAACCGAAAGCTCCCGTAAACGAGGGGGAGCAGCAGTGACACAACGGCAAATCCCGGAATATCAAGTAAAATCACAATTATGTCAACAATATTGAACACCAACGGCAGCATGCTTGAAGTGCCCGAGCTCCTCAAGGAGGTTACAGGTAATTTCTATGTCATCACAGCCGACTGGAACCCCAAGATCACATACGCGCTGCGCGACGGTGCCACCGGCACCCTGAAACGCGCTGGTGTGCCCAAGGAGCGTATTGTATCGCTCGCCGTGCCCGGCACTGTCGAGCTTATCAACGCGGCGGCGTTGGCCATGAAAGCCGACGCGGCGGCCGTAATCATCATCGGATGCGTGATACGCGGCGACACCCCCCACTTCGACTATGTCTGCCAGATAGCGGCTCAAGGCACAGCCGAGCTCAACGCACGCGGCGAGGCCCCCGTCATCTTCGGGGTGCTCACCGTCAACCATGAGCAGGAGGCCATCGACCGCGCCGGCGGCACCCTCGGCAACAAAGGCTCTGAAGCCGCCGTAGCCGCCGTCACCATGGCCAACCTCTCCGCCCACCTCACCCACTGACCCTCCCCCACTCTGCCAGCCCCCGGAAAAGAGAGGCAAGAAACCCTCCCTAAGGAGCCCTCTCCCTTACCTGCAAGCACCCGGAAAAATGGGTAAAGAGAGGCAAGACAGGCAAGAGAAAGGCAAAATGCCGTCCAGCGTTAGCCAATTTTCCCCGTGGGGTCGCTCACAGAGCGAGCCGTTAAAAAAGCCTAATTACGGGCCCAGGGGGGGCTCTTGGGGTTTTTTAAG
>CANPMT010000013.1 GCA_947575235.1 uncultured Porphyromonadaceae bacterium | reverse complement strand
GCGTTACCCGTGGACGCGCCACGGCGCGGCCCTACAACACGTCAATATAAAATAAGTCAAAATAAAATGATATGAAGATAAAGATGAGAATTATAAGCTGCGTGGCGGTGATTGCGATGGCTCTGTTGGCAGTGTCGGGGCTCTCGGCCAAGAGCGACGAGAAACCCTCGATGAAATTTACGGAGACAATCCACGATTTCGGCAACATCCGCGAGGATGGCGGTCCGGTGAGCTGCGACTTCAGCTTCACCAACGACGGCAAAGGTAACTTGGTGGTGATCGACGCTACAGCCGAATGCGGCTGCACCCGCCCCTCCTATCCCAAGGAGCCGGTGGCTCCCGGAAAGAGTGGGAAGATTACCGTGGTGTATAACCCCCTGGGTCGCCCCGGCGCCTTCAACAAGACCGTCACCATCAAATGCAATGGCAAACCCTCGAAGGTACGCATCAAGATACGTGGTACTGTCATACCCAAGTAAGCCCGAGAGAAGACTCACATTAGAGAAGACTCAAAAGATACTTAAGCCCGAGAGAAGTAAGCCTTAGAGAAAACTCAAAAGATACTTAAGTCCGAGAGAAGACTCACCTGAGAGAAGACTCAAAAGATAATACAGAGAGATGAAGAAACAGATATTGCTGCTCCTTATGGCTGCCTGCATGTCGCTCACGGCCATGGCCCAGATCGAATGGCTGGCAAAGGAATATGATTTCGGCTCGTTCAAGGAGGCGGCCGGGTCGGTCACCGGAAGCGTCGGATTCATCAACCGCGGCCCCAAGGCCACCTACATCAAGACCGTGCGCCCCAGCTGCGGCTGCACCGGAGCCAAGTTCACCACCGACATGATCGAGCCGGGCGACACAGCCGTGGTGTCGTTCACCTACAATCCCGCCGGTCGTCCGGGTAAATTCGACAAGACCGTCAAAGTGTTTATCGGCGACGACGCCGAGATGACCGTCATCCGCATCAAAGGCACCGTCATTGGCTCACCCGAGACACTTGAGAGCCGCTACCCCCACAAGGTAGGTGCGCTCCGCCTCGATTCCGACACCCTTCTCACAGGCGAGATAAAGCGCGGCAACGCCCGCCATCTCTTCATGAACGTCTACAACGAGAGCCCCGACACGATTGTGCCCGGATGGAAGTGCGACGACAAAGCCCTGACCGTCGACCTCATCCCCAAGGAGATAGCCCCCGGCGACATAGGTACGTTCAGCTTCTACGTGCGCTCATCTGACGAGAAGCGCGACGGTGTCATCGACTATCCCGTCACCATCATCTCCGACACCCGTGCCCCCTCTCCCGAAGAGAAAACCATACATGTGAAAGCAACCATAAAATAACCTGAAAGAAAACCATGGAACATCCAGAGAATCACGAACAATACAAGGGTCTGCAGGTCAACTCCGGAGTTACGTCGCAGCCAACCGTCAACCCCTACCGCACGGCACGCCGTGCGCGGCGTCCGGAACTCACCGCCGCCGAATACGTCGAGGGTATCCGGAAGGGTGACGTCAGTATCCTCGGCCGTGCCGTGACCCTCGTGGAGAGCACCAACGACCGCCACCAGGCCCTCGCCCAGGAGGTGATAGAGAAATGCCTCCCATATACCGGCAACTCCCGCCGCATCGGCATAACCGGTGTGCCCGGAGCCGGAAAATCCACCTCGATCGACGTGTTCGGTCTGCACGTGCTGCGCCTGGGTCACCGCTTAGCTGTGCTTGCCATCGACCCCAGCAGCGAGCGCACCAAAGGGAGCATCCTCGGCGACAAGACCCGCATGGAGAAACTCTCGCAGCAGCCCGACGCCTTCATACGTCCCTCCCCCTCGGCAGGTTCGCTCGGCGGCGTGGCCCGCAAGACCCGCGAGACAATCGTGCTCTGCGAGGCGGCCGGCTACGACACCATCTTTGTCGAGACAGTGGGAGTGGGGCAGAGCGAGACAGCCGTACACTCTATGGTCGACTTCTTCCTCCTCATCCAGTTGGCCGGCACCGGCGACGAGCTCCAGGGTATAAAGCGCGGCATCATGGAGATGGCCGACGGCATCGTCATCAACAAATGCGACGGCGATAACGTGGAACGCGCCAAGTTGGCCGCCTCCCAATTCCGCAACGCCCTCTTCCTCTTCCCCCCCTCCCCCAGCAAATGGAAGCCCGAGGTGCTCACCTACAGCGGCTACTACGAGCTCGGCATCGACCTCGTGTGGGATATGATCGACCGCTACTTCGACTACGTCAAGAAGACCGGCTACTTCGAGCGCAAACGCAACGAGCAGGCCAAATACTGGATGATGGAGACCATCAACGAGCAGCTCCGCCATCACTTCTACGGCATACCCGAGGTACGCGCCCTGCTCGAGCAGAAAGAGCTACGTGTGCTCAACAACGAGCAATCGTCGTTCACAGCCGCGAAAGACGTGCTTGATTATTACTTTTCAACCCTGCGCGGGGATAAATAGCAACTTTTTCCCCGCCTCGGCTCCCCCTTTCATTAAAAAGTAGTAACTTTGCAGCTGTCTTTCACGTTATTTATAAGAAAGACAGCAACCATGGCAAATAAATTAGTAGAGATAATATCCACTCAGGCACGGCGTTACGGCGACCGTGAGGCCTACCGTTTCTGCTGGCGCAAAGACGGGGAATGGCAGTCGACATCCTGGATAGAGTTTGAGGCACAGGTGAAAGTGGCCGCCAAGGCCCTTGTAAGGTTAGGAGTGATCGAGAAAGACACCATAGCGATCTGCTCGCCCAACACCCCCCAGATCCTTATCACCGAGATGGGGGCGTTCCGCAACCGCGTGGCCGCCATCCCCATCTACTCCAGCTCGTCGCAGGAGCAGTTTGACTTCATAGTGGGCAACGGAGGGGCCAAGGTGCTCTTCGTGGGCGACACCCACCAGTATCCGTTGGCCTACAGCTACTGGAAGAGAAATCCCGGCAGCGTGAGCAAGATAGTCGTGTTCAAGAACGACGGGCTCACAGTGGAGCCTGACGACACCGTCACCATCCTCTGGGACGACTTCGTGCGTCTCGGCATGGAGGCGGGCGAGGAGGTGGAGCGCGAGGTTGAGCGCCGCATCTCCGAGGGTCTGCCCGAAGACCTCGCCACCCTCATCTACACCTCCGGCACCACCGGAGAGCCGAAAGGTGTGGCCATAACCCACTCCAACTACGACGCCGCCATCGACATGCACCTCAAACTGCTGCACCAGGTGAGCGACAAAGACCTCTCCATGGCCTTCCTCCCCATGAGCCACATCCTGGAGAAGGCCTGGAGCTTCTTCTGCCTCACCCGCGGCATAGCCATAGCCGTCAACTACGACCCGCGCATCATCCAGGACACCATCCACACCGTCCACCCCAACATAATGTGCTGTGTGCCACGGTTCTGGGAGAAGGTCTACGCCGGGGTCAAGGAGAAGATAGCCGGCATGAGCCGCATGCAGCGCGTCATGGTCAACCACGCCATACGGGTGGGCCACCGCCGCAACATCGACTATGTGCGACTCGGCAAGCGCGTTCCATGGTTGCTCGAGAAGGAATACCGGTTCTGGGACAGCCGCATCTTCAGCAAGCTCAAGCATGCCATCGGCATACCCAACCCCAATATGTTCCCCACCGCCGGGGCCCCGTTGAGCGACCGCATCGTTGATTTCCTCCGCTCCGTAGGGATAGAGGTGGTGATAGGTTACGGCCTGAGCGAGACCACCGCCACGGTCAGCTTCTATCCCCCCGTGGATTACGAGATCGGCACCGTCGGCATACCCCTTCCCGGGCTCGATGTCAAGATTGACCGCAACGGCGAGATACTCGTGAAAGGCCCCACAGTCACCCCCGGCTACTACCGCAACCCCGATGCCAACGCCGCCGCCTTCACCGACGACGGCTACTTCCGCACCGGCGATGCCGGCTACTTCACCAAGAACGGCGCCCTCGTGCTCACCGAGCGTGTCAAAGACCTCTTCAAGACCTCCAACGGCAAATACATAGCCCCCCAGATGCTTGAGAGCCGTCTGGCCGAGAACAAATACATCGACGAGGCAGCCGTTATAGGCGACCGCCGGAAATTCGTAACCGCCCTCATCGTGCCCAACCTCTCGCAGCTGCGCCGCTGGGCCGACGGGAAAGGTATCGACTACACTGACACGGAGAAATTCGTATCGCGACCCGAGGTGGTAGAATTTGTAATGTCGCAGATCAACGAGGTGCAGCGCGACCTTGCCAGCTACGAGCAGATCAAGCGCATCACCCTTCTGCCGCATCACTTCTCCATCATGAACGGCGAGGTCACCAACACCATGAAAGTTCGCCGCCCCGTAGTAGCGAAGCGCTACGCCGCCGAAATCGAAGCGATGTACGAATAACGCGATACGCTGTAGGGACGCGCCGTGGCGCGTCCACCGCGAACATCCCGAACACCGCGAACACCGCAAACACCGCGAACACCGGAAAAAAACAAAATTAAAACAATGATAACACAGGACCAATTAAAAGAGGCAGCTGAACGCCAGCAAGCCTTGAAACGCTACCTCGACATCGACAACAAGAAGATCGAGGTAGAGGAGGAGGAACTGCGCACACATGTTGCCGACTTCTGGGAAGACCGCGAGAAAGCCGAGGCCCAGATGCGCAAGATCAAGGAACTCCATTTCTGGATCGACTCCTACACCGAGCTCGAGAAACAGGTGGAGGAGCTGCAGCTCGCCTTCGATTTCGTGAAAGAGGAATTAGTGACCGAGGAGGAGGTCGACGCGCAATATGCCGCCGTAGTCGAGACCCTCGAGAAACTCGAGCTGCGCAATATGCTGCGCCGCGAGGAGGACAAGCTCGGCGTGGTGCTCAAGATCAACTCCGGTGCCGGAGGCACCGAGAGCCAGGACTGGGCCCAGATGCTCATGCGCCTCTATCTCCGCTACGCCGAGAAACATGGCTACAAGACCTCCATAGCGCAGCTGCTCGAAGGTGACGACGCCGGCATAAAGTCGGTCACCATCAACATCGAGGGTGACTACGCCTACGGCTTCCTGAAGAGCGAGAACGGCGTCCACCGCCTTGTGCGCGTAAGCCCCTACAACGCCCAGGGTAAGCGCATGACCTCCTTCGCCTCGGTATTCGTCACCCCCTTGGTCGACGACACCATCGAGATCAACGTCGAGACAGCCCGCGTGTCATGGGATACCTTCCGTTCAGGAGGCGCCGGCGGTCAGAACGTCAACAAGGTAGAGTCAGGCGTACGTCTGCGCTACCAGTACAAAGACCCCTACACCGGCGAGGAGGAGGAGATACTCATCGAGAACACCGAGACCCGCGACCAGCCCAAGAATAAAGAGAACGCCATGCGTCAGCTCAAGTCGATACTCTACGAGAAAGAGCTCAACCACCGCATGGAGGAGCAGGCCAAGATAGAGGCCGGGAAGAAGAAGATAGAGTGGGGCAGCCAGATACGCAGCTACGTCTTCGACGACCGCCGCGTGAAAGACCACCGCACCAACTACCAGACCAGCGACGTCAACGGCGTGATGGACGGCGACATCGACGCCTTCATCAAAGCCTACCTGATGGAATTTGCAGGTAACGAGGCCGAATGATGACAGGATACAGGAAGCCCCGCGGACCATCGGTTCGCGGGGCTTCTTGTATCCTGTTATCGTCTTATAAGACCGTGCCGGTAGGCATATAGCAGCTCACGCAGCTCCTCGATCTGCGCCGAGAGCTCCTTACCCCGGTCAGTGTCGCGCACCCGCACCCGATGCGAGTTCAGCTCCACGAGACGGTTGATCGAGATGATGTCAGTGCCGTTATGCACAGCCTCCTCAGCCGAAGTGAAAGGCTCATGCTGCACAAGCTCGAATCCACGGCTGTGATACACTAAAGTATATCCGGCGATACCCGTTGTGTCATGGTAAGCCTTCGAGAAACCGCCGTCAATCACCATCAGTTTGCCGTTAGCCTTCACCGGATTCTCACCGTCACCCACCTTCACCGGCACATGGCCGTTGATGATATGCCGGTGCTCACCCGTCACCCCGAACTCATCGAGGATACGGTCGCACACCTGCTCGTCGTCCCGCAGATGGTAATACCATCCCTTGGCCTCATGATGCGTGCTCTTGTCGGCGATGAAATATCGTTCGAAAGTGGCCATCTTCCGCTTGTCGAAGAGCGGCGAGTCAGGCCCGCACCACATATACAGGAAATAATCCACCGCATCCCTCCTCTCCTGCGGCGGCGTGTCCGAATTCAGGGCCGAGCGCATGTAAAGCTCGATCTGCTGCAGCAGCTCTCTCCCCTTGTAAGGGGTGCCGTTCACCGTCACCATTTTAAGCGAGCCATCCTCCTCCAGAGGGATAGAGGCATGGAAAAGCAGGTTAGAGTTGCACACCGCGAAGAGGCTTCCATGCGAATAGAAGATCCCCGTATGCCGTTTCAGCTTGTCGCTCACCGAGAAAGAATGCGTCAGCTTATCCATCAGCATCCTCTCCTCCTCCGAGAGCCGGTAAGGGTCGGCCGGGTCTATGGTCGGGAAATTCGTGTCGCGCAAGGGATAAGACTTCCCCTCCAGGGTCACCGTCCCCTTCTCATAATCAATGCAATGCAGCAGCCGCCGGTCCTCCATCCCCCACTCCGGATGCCGGGCGAACATATCCCCCTCCAGCTTGAACTGGATTATCGATATAGCCTTATGCATCTTCGCAATCAGGCGCCGGTTCTTATCCGTGAGAGGGTCCTCCGCCGCCATCCCCTTCGGCATGAAGATCTCGCAGTCGTCATCCTTATACGTCTCCATGGCGAAAGTGGCCAGAGGCACGAGATTGATTCCATACCCATCCTCAAGGGTAGTCATGTTGCCATATCTGAGCGAGACGCGCAGCACGTTAGCCACCGAGCACTCATTACCGCAAGCCGCCCCCATCCAGAGCACGTCATGGTTCCCCCACTGTATATCGAAATTCTTATACGTCAGCAGCGTGTCGAGCACCGTGTGGGCGCCGTCGCCACGGTCATAGATATCCCCTAACAGGTGCAGCTGGTCGATACTCAGCCGCTGAATCACGTTGCATATCGCGCAGATGAAATTCTCAGCCTGGCCCGTAGAGATGATAGTCTCGATAATCCGGTTATAATAAGGCTGTTTATTCTCCTCCGAAGGTGATTCATGCAGCAATTCCTCGATGATATAGGCGAACTCCTTCGGGAGATTCTTACGCACCTTCGAGCGGGTATACTTCGACGAGACCGCCTGGAGCACCTTTATAAGCTGATGCAGCGTAATCTGGTAGAAATTATCCGGGTCGCGCTCCGACTGCCGGAGCAGGGCCAGCTTATGCGAGGGGTAATAAATGAGGGTGCAGAGTTGCCTTATATCCTCCTCACGCAGGCTTGTGGAGAAAATCTCCCTCACCTTACGTTTGATATTGCCCGAGGCATTCTTCAGGATATGGCGGAACGCCTCCGCCTCGCCGTGGATATCGGCGATGAAATGCTCCGTGCCCTTCGGGAGGTTAAGGATAGCCTCCAGGTTAATGATCTCCGTGGCGGCAGCCGAGGCGTCAGGGAAATTCTGCGAGAGGAGTTCCAGCACACGGCGGTCAGCCTCGATTTTGGCGGGTGTAAATGCAGACATAGTTTAACTTTAGAATGCAGACATGGTTTAACATTAGAGATAGGGTAGTTGTTATTACTATATAACACCCGGGAGTAACAATAAATTATATAAAGATGAAGAAAGTTGAGGTTAAACTCTCGCTTGACTTGCCAAAGACGGAATTTATGGTTAACTTTGAAGCATCAAATTATGCCCGTATGTTACAGGAACTTAGGATAAAGAACTTTAAGTCGTTTCGCGATGATGCGGAAATAAGCTTTGAGCCATCAAAGCCTGACCGTTATAACAGTACAATCTTAATGCCGGATGGTGTAAGATTGCTTCGTTTTGCTGTAGTGCTCGGAGCGAATGCAAGCGGAAAGTCTAACTTACTGGAGGCTATGGAATTTTTACGTAAATTCTGGAGTCAGGTGCCTGCTACGAATGATGATGGAACTGATGTCCAGCCCTTCCTGATGCGTTCGGATGCACTGTCCTATGATACAGAATTTGATGTGAAGGTCTACATTGACGGTATAAGATACCGGTATCAGCTGTCAGTTAATCTTGAAAAAGTTTGCGAGGAGTCACTGTCAGTATATCTCACATCTGAACCAACCATGGTATTCAGCCGGGAAGATGTCAACGGTGTGTCCAAGCTGTCCTTTAATCCTGAGATTGTCAGATTGTCACTTGCAGAAATTGAGGTAATGACAATGAACTGTCTTCGGAATATGTCGGTGCTTGCAGTGTTGAAGAAAGTTAATGTGTCGGTGCCATATCTTGATAATATGCGCAGATGGATTGACACCCGTATGCTCCCTCTCCAGAGCGGTACCCTCTCAGCCCTGTCACAAGACACCAAACGACTTTTAGCCGACAGTGCGGATTTCCGTGAATACCTTCTTCAATTTGCACAGGAGGCTGATTTCAATATATCGGATATTAAAATCCAGAGGATGGCGGCGCTTTTCGGCCATACTGTTGAGAATGAGGAAGGCACAGTTAATTATCTTCTTCCCGAGTCATGCCAGAGTTCCGGAACAAAACGTATGGTAGAACTTGAATCGTTGATTTATACCCAGCTTAAACGGCAGGCATTTATGTGTATCGATGAACTTGAGGTGTCGATGCATCCCAATCTGATGGAGTATATTCTTACAAAGTTCATCAATACTTCTGACAATCAGTCTCAGCTTTTAGTTTCAACGCACTACGATCCAATTCTGAAAGATATAGACGATATATTTGGAAAAGATTCCGTATGGTTCACAGAGAAAGGGAAAGACGGTAACACCACTTTATTCTCGTTGGTTGATTTCAAAGGACTCAATAAATTGTCATCAATTCACAGAGCCTACATGAACGGTCAATTCGGTGCGCTTCCCAATGTCTTATAAAAAACACAATCGGAAGGTATGGCAAGAAAAATCAAGGAACGTAAAATAAAGAATCCCACCATCACCATAATTGGGGAAGGTGCGACCGAACGTTTTTATTTTACACATCTCAAACGATTGAAGGCTTATAAATACATTTGTAAGCCAAGAAATTTCACGGAACAGTCTTTTGATGAGATGCAGAAACAGATTGAACGCGTTCTTGCTGATGATGGAATTGCGGTGTGTGTGTTTGATGCTGATGTCACCCGTACCAAACCGGCTGAAAAAATAAAATATGAGATAATGCAACGCAAGTACTCCGGTAATCCGAATGTAATACTTTGCGACAGCATGCCATCTATAGAATTTTGGTTTCTACTTCATTTCATGAACACCAACAGATACTTCTCCACTTCCGAAGAAGTAATCGGTATATTGCGTCGTCATATTCCCAATTTTAGCAAACATCAATCCTTCCTGTCAAAAGAACAATGGGTGGCGGATTTGAACGCTTTTAACCGTCTTGCTACAGCAATCAGCAATGCCACATCAATAAGTGACGAGGGGGAATCCTATAGTAATCTTTATAAGCTTTTTAATTTATTGACATCCGAATCTTGATCGAGGTGCGAGCTTTTGACAGCCTCTGACTTTCTTTTTATCTGATAAGAGGGGAAGTGATTTGTAACTTTAGAAAGAGGGTAGTTGTTATTACCTATAAGAGTTGCTTATACAACTTCATATAACACCCGGGAGTAACAATAAATTATATAAAGATGAAGAAAGTTGTGATAATGGGCGCATCCTCAGGGATGGGCTACGCGGTGGCCGAGGCCCTGGCCGCCGGAGGAGTGAAAGTGGGTATAGCCGCCCGTCATACAAAATCGATGGAGGAGCTCAAGGAGCGCTATCCGCGATATGTAGAATACATGAGCATCGATGTCACCAAACCCGACGCCAGCCAACGGCTCGCCACCCTCATAGATATGTTGGGAGGTATGGACATCTACTTCCATGTGGCCGGAATCGGCTACGAGAACCTCTATCTCGACCCCGAGAGAGAGGTGGAGATTATCAACACCAACGCCGCCGGGTTCGCACGGATGATCTGCTGCGCTTACCGCTACTTCCGCGACAACAACCGCAAGGGGCAGATAGCCGCCATCACCTCAGTGGCCGGCACCAAAGGGATAGGCCGGCTTTCCGCCTACTCCTCCACCAAACGTTTCGGCCAATGGTATCTCGACGCCTTGGAGCAGCTCAGTCATGCCGAGGGGGCCGACATCACCTTCACCGACATCCGGCCCGGGTGGGTGCGCACTCCGCTGGTGCCGTCCGACCGTAAATTCCCGATGGAGATGACCGTAGGGCACGTGCTTCCCGGCATACTCCGGGCGATAGTGCGCAAGCAGCGCGTGGCCGTGATTGACTGGCGCTGGAACCTCCTTGTAGGAGCCTGGCGACTCATCCCGAACGCCATCTGGACCCGGATACGCATCAAGATCTCCGACCCCGACACCCCGTTGCCCACCGTAGCCGCCCAAGTCAGAGAATCCAAAGAGGAAGGTCATAACGATTGAGAAGACTGAAATGGTCTCCAAAGAAAGGTATTTAATAGTGGGTTATCAGATAACACACTATTAAATACCTCAATATACATATAAATCGAAAATTTGTTGTACCTTTGTAATCTAATAGCAAAGCAGATAAGATTATGGCAATGACAATAAAATCCACACCTATTCTTTGGGGTGAAGATGCTGAAAGATTTAACGCAGAGGCTGACCGCAATGGAAAGCTTCCCACTCCTATGATTTCAGAAGAGAAACGTAAGAAAGTAGCTGCAATGTGGGAAGAATGCAAACGTGTTGTTTTCCCTCCGAAAAATCAATGACAGATATGGCCGGATTCATTATCGACGATGACACCATCATGAGTCCATATACAAAGGAAGTGGCAGAATATTGCTTCCCCTTTAGTTGTGGGGATGAAGAATTGGATTCTTTCTTTGCCCGACAAGTATTTCTTTATCAAGAAGAACTCTTATGTAGGGCATTTTGTTGGATAAACAAAAACAATGATAAGGAAATAGTTGCCGTAGCCACTTTCTCCTACGATGGTATCAAGTCCTATACACTTGATAGTTCGTCAAGAAATTCACTACAAAGGAAAATACCATACAAAAAGCACCATCGTAGTTATCCGGCGATGCTGATTGGCAGATTAGGTGTAAACAAACATTATCAAGGAAAAGGCTTAAATATTGGCAGTCAATTGATGCAGACTATTAAAGTCCTGTGTGCTAATGAGAATGGTATGGGGATATGCAGATATCTTCTGGTGGATGCATATAATACAGACCTCACACTCCATTATTATGCTAAAAATGGTTTCAAGCCGTTATACAAGAGTGAACAAAATGAACGGGCTGTGTTTGATATACCGGAAAATGAATCTTTGAAAAGCAGAATAATGTATTTTGACCTAAAACTTGTAAAAGCTTGATAATGACAAATCATTAACTTTGCGGAAAGAACCGGAAATGGAAAGAAAAATCAAATACCCTGTCGGCATACAGACCTTCTCAGAGATAATAGAGGAGGTATGTTCAAAATAGAAGATGTCTTGTTTATTAATGGGCTATGCAAATAAAACTGGTTTGGATATAGACGTATACATTTGATAGCCTTTGCGTAATACCATGCCGGCGACTTCTCCTTGTTACGGTTGAAGAGAGCGTCAAATGCCGTAAATTTTTCGTTATTATTCCGTTCCTGATACGTCCACTACACGAAACTTTTGCAGGTTGTTTCTGACTGTGTGAGTTGGCTGTGACCTATAACAGGATGTATGCCGTATTTGCCGCAGTTATTCAGTGTGGATGTAATATCCGACATTGTCACAGTGAGGGCTGCCGAATTGAAACCGCAATCGGCTAATTGGGCGCAAAACTCATCCGACAACCCTTGGTTGTCAATATTCGTGCCGAGAGCCATGAGGGTTATGGCACCCGGGGATGGGGAATGATAGAGATGATTCAGAGGGGTAAACTTGTCATCGTCCGTTGAATCGGTTCGAATTGTCTGTTTTTCCATAAATTATTTTATTAAAGATAATTGTTACTGAGGATCAGGATAATTCACATTATAGACCTATAACATTATAATAACATAAAAGGATTACAAGAGGTTGTGAATTATAGCAAATAATCGCTAATTCTTGGAACTAAAAAAACAATGGCATTGTTAAGAAGGAAGTAATAATCAAAATCAATATATGAATATGGAGCACATAAAACAAAATCCAATGTTATATATGATATATCTTAGGTGTGTGAGTAAGTGTTAATTAAAAACTATAAATATAATGTAAAAATGTCTTATATCAATCCAATCAACAAAGATTATAAGTCACCTACTCCAGGAGCAATCACCATACTTGCCTGGAGTCCGAATATCGAAGACCAAGGTCTGGCTGACGACTACTGTAAGACCATGGCTGAATGTGGTTTCAATTCCACACAATTGACTGTTACCATAACACAGGTTGACAGCACCCTCTCCAACTGTGGGAAGTATGGCATATATCCCTTCTTAGGGCATGTCAGTCTGCGACGTTCGGAAGCTGAATGCAAATGGTATGTCGAGAAATATAAGAACAATCCTTATTTAGGGGGATGGTTCCTTACCGGACAGACAGTATTGGGACAGCTTTCTTCGACCGGAGACATGAAGAAAGCGTATGACTGGATCTCTTCTTTCGACCCGGTCACTGCTCCTGCTGAACAATCATCCGGAAGCGGGCACATCATATATATCGGGCTTCAAGGAAGTGCATCGGCAGCTCAGGTGGAGGATGGCTCATATAAAGATTATATCGAGCAGTTCCAGACGGTCATCCAACCCTCTTTCTTCCCATACTCATGGGACTTTCTGTATGTGTTGGCAAACGGAACCGTACAGAAAGGTTACGACCAGTTTTTCCTTGATATGGAAATATACTCGTTACTTGCCCTTTACTCGGGAAGGCCATTCTGGGCTTTCGTGAGATGTCAGGCATATGTGAAGTCAAACGGAGGGTCAACACCCGCTCCGACAGTCGCGCAGATGCGGTTTGCTGCATTCAGTGCCTTGGCTTATGGAGCGCAGGGTATAATATATGACAGATACCGGCAAGATCCGGACAATTCCGACCATACCTTCTCATTGGCCCCTATAGACAGGGCCGGGAACAAAACTGCCACATGGAACTATGTGCAACAGGTAAATACTGATATTAAAGCCCTGAACAGTGTGTTCTTCGAGACTGAGCCGGTAATGGTGCGACATACAGGAAGCACCCAATATACAGGCACCTCAATGCTTCAGAGTGCAATTGGCCCGGTAAGGAAACTCACATCTCAATCTGAGGGTGTATTGGTGTCGCATCTCAATACCAAAGGTACAGATTATCTGGTGATAGTGAATCATGACGTGTATAACACGCAGTCTATAACCCTTGAATTTTCCAAATATTGGAAAATATACCGTGTGTACGTTCTTCAGGGGAAAATGGTCAAGAGCTTGCTTACCACCACAAAAGCCACTTATATATTGCCTGCCGGAGGCTACCTCATTTTTACGTGGGTATAACATATAAACAATACCAAGTATGGATAAGAAATATGAGAGCAGGGAAATGACTGCCAAAGGTTACAATACCAAAGGTCCGACTCCCGGTGAAATAACGATTAGTGCCAGTACGCCGATACTCAATGCCGCAAAAGGCATCCCTCTTGAAGATTTGAAGACCCTCAAATCTTGCGGCTTCAATGGCTGCCTTGGCCTTATTGAGGAGGATGATAATGATGAGTACATCACTGCGACTCTTGCAAATTGTAAAACGGCAGGAATGTCTCTAATATGGCGGTGTAATTCTCTTTGGGCACCTACTAAAGAGTGGATAAAAAATGCCTTGAATAAAGCATCTAATCCCACAACGGATGAAGGAAAAATAAAGGTCTTGAAAGAAGCGTATACCAAGAGAATCAAAGATGTCGTAGAGAAGTTTGACGCTAACGAATATTTGGGAGGATGGCTCTTCAAAGATGAACCGACAATTGCTGAATTGGAGGAAAAGTTCGATCCTGATAAAGAAACTTTGGGGAATTTTGACACCCCTGAAGGCTCCTTTTATAGTATCAGCAACCGTTATTCATTGATTTTGCAATATTCGCCTTCTGCGAATAAGGTAATATTGGAAAATCTTGTAGGAGAACCGTCAGGCAAACATACCGGCACTGCTACTGAAGAATGTTTCAACAAATATCTTGACGCATTTGGGAATATCGGAGGAGATGAGTTCAAACCATATCTGTGGTGTTTTGATTATTATCCGATACTGGAAAAAAATGCTTTGTTGAGTGGTAATGTGGGAGTGGTCAGCAATAACGGTGTGATTACAGTGTCTTACCAGCGCTTCTATACGGATTTGGATACTTTCCGAACTCGTGCAAAAGCTTGTGGAGGCATTTTCTGGTATTATGTCCAAAGTATGGCTTATGCCATAGGTGGTTATTATCACCCAAGAGCCTTAGAGAATTATCTGCGATTTGAGATATTCTCGGCATTGGCCTTGGGTGCGCAAGGAATAATATATTGGACTTATCACCAGCGTTACAATTCCACCGAACTCTACTTGAGTGCATTGATTGACATGAATGATAAGAAAACGGCAGCCTGGTATTATGCACAGAAAGTCAATCAAGAGGTACAGCATTTTAATTTTGTATTCTTCGATGCTGTCTGTGAGGCGAGAGCACATGTAGGTGAGATTTATCCCGGCTGTCCAATATTGAATTACACGCTCGGTCCAATAGGAATCCGAATAGAGGCTGAAGGCAAGGGCGTGTTAGCTTCTTATCTTACAAAAGTTGTAAAGGAGAATGGTGTCAATGTCACGCATCGCTACATAGTGATAGTGAGTCATGACATTGAGAACTATCAGGATATTAAGATCTTCTTTAATCCTGTAACTTATGTGATTAAAGAACTTACACCACTTCACTCAGATAATCCCTATCCCGACAGTATCATTGACATTCCAACGACAGGTTTGGAAAGGACACTTCTCCCAGGTGGATACCTCATCTACGAATGGAATGTACAAGTGTGATTGCCTAACTATAGCATTGCATATCGCGGATAATCATTTCTCCGCGATATGCAATGCAGTATTTGTAACTGTTTTATTTCTTTAGGTGAATCGGAGGTTTAGAAATGACAATCAAACGAGTCCTTCATGGCTCTTATCTTAGTTGTACCTTTTTCTACCAAAATTGATACGATTGTAATCAATTCTTTCTGACAAAAGTAATCAAAATTTATGAATTAACAATTATTAAGAAATATATTTGAGATAGATTTTAAAATTGATATTACATTTGCACAAACCTTTGTAATGATAAGATTATCTATAATTTATGAAGGATGTATACAACTAACCTACAAAAGAAGAATCTATGAAAAAGATTTTCTCCTCAAAAGGCTTGCTTATTGGCACCTCTTTGAAAACGTGCTGTCTGGCCCTCCTTTTTGGATGCGCAGTCAGCTTGCCAATTCGGGCTGACGATGTGAAATGCCTTCATCTTGACTTGATGGATGGATCCTCGCATCAAATCACTTTGAAAGGGGATATCACCATGACCCCGATAGATGACGATATACTTGATATCTTGAGTGATGACGGCAATCACCAGATGCCTATCAAGCATATCGTAAAGTTTCATGTCAACAATAACCTCGCTGTTGACGGTGTGATATCTGATTCCTCAGAGAATTGGAGTATTGTCTCATTGGATGGAGTGCTGATTAAATCCGGTGTTGGAACTCCGGATTTTTCATCGCTTGACAGTGGTGAGATATACATTGTGCGCCAAGGCTCACTAACCTATAAGTTCATAGCTCGATAACATTGTATCAAATGAAAAAAAGAGAATTATTCAGACTTGCCTTCTTAGCGGTTGCATCTCTGTGGATGCCCGTTGTCATGGCTCAGGATTTGGTAATCCAGCCCCAGAGTATCGACGGCAAATCGTATTTGCCAATTCGTTGGGATGAAGTATCTGAGGTGAAAGTTTCAGAAGATGGTGAAACAAGCTCAATGACGGTTATGTTGAAGGAGGGGGATAGCAAATCCTTCAATTTTGACAATACCACCATTACCAGTGGACATACCCTCCCCTTGATTACCATCACCACAGATGAGGAGCTCGAACAGATTCCTGATAAGATAAATTACAAAACAGCCACAATAAAGATCGATGGTTTCGGCTCTTATGATGATGTGGAAACTGAGGTTTCAATAAGAGGACGAGGAAATACCAGTTGGACTCTATCTGACAAGAAACCTTATCGACTGAAATTCAGCAAGAAGATTTCCTTGTGCGGCCTGATCAAGGCAAAGAACTATGTCTTGTTGGCCGGCTGGACTGACGGCAGTCAGATGCAGAATGCCATTGCCGCAAAGATAGGCCATATGGTTGACATGCCTTATATCTGCGACATGATACCGGTGGAAGTTGTGCTTAACGGCATTTACCGTGGCTCATACCTTCTTGCCAATAAACCGGGAATAAATGCCGGAAATGTGGATATTGATGAGGAGACTTCAATAATGTGGGAACTCGATAAAAGTATGGATGAGGAATTCGTATTCCGCAGTCCCATTTTCAATATTCCGGTTATGGTTGCGGATCCGGATATGGATGAGGCAAGATTTCTTGAGTGGAAAGAAGATTTCCTACAAATGGAAGAGGCAGTCTCGGAGGGAAGAGCTGATGAATGGATTGACCTTGAACAGTATGCCGCTTATAGAGCCGTATACGACATAATGCAGAATCAGGAGCTCAGTCACCCCAAGAGTTTGAAATTATACAAGACAGAGGGTGATAAATATAAATTCGGTCCCATTTGGGATTTTGATGTTGCGATGGGTGCGAATTTCGGATACGATTTAGATTGCTATAATCTTGATAAGGTAACCAAGAACTTATCCCTCATCCCTTTCATGCAGAATATTGACAAGGCTCCTGGTGCCGATAAACTTATAAGAGATGCAATTGTGAAGTTCATGGAGAATGAGGATGAGCTGTGGTCGTTTATAGATGAGACGCAATCACAGATGGAATAGGCAGCCGTGCGCAACACACAACGCTGGCCTGACCGCGGAGACTGGCATGAACAGATGGATTTGATGAAAACATGGCTCTCAGCAAGAATCAGCTATCTTAAGAAGCTGTATCAAATCGAAAACTGACGCAAATGTTTAAATAAATAAAAACTACAGACCAATAGTTTGATATAATCAAACCTCGGTCTGTAGTTTTTTATTTTTATTTTACGGCAATCACATTTGTACATTCCATTCGTAGATGAGATACCCTCCCGGGAGAAGGGTTCTCTCCAACCCTGAAGAAGGAATGTCAATGACACTATCGGGATAGGGATCACCGGAACGAAGAGGTGTCAGTTCCTTGATAGGATAACTCTGATTGAAAAATATCTTTATTTTCTGATAATTCTCCACATCATGACTCACGATTACAATATAGTGATGATTCACAGAGATACCCCCTTCGTCAGTCCTTTTTGTCAGATAAGAAGCCAACACTCCTTTTCCGGTTGTCTCAATCCGAAGTGAAATCGGTCCGAGAGATCCGGTAAGCATTTTACATCCTGAGTATATTTCTCCGACATGACCCCATATTTCACAAGTGCAGTCAAAGAATATGAAGTTGAAATGCTTCACCTCATGATTGACTTTCTGGGCAAAATACCAGGCTGCCGTCTTACGGTCACTCATATTTACTAATGCGCTTAGGAGCAATGCGTCATTATCTTTTGGATTTGAACGTTGATGATACGTCCAGTATACCACTCCCTGGGCTCCCATTGCCAATGAGGAGAATATCTCAAACCGGAGATAAGCCTCCAATGATTTTGGATAATAGTTGCTACCAATCGCCCACACCATGCTTTGAGCATAGGTCCAGAATACTCCACCATTAGCCTTTACACGATCTCGGAAAATTTCCAGATCTTTGTAGAAACGCTCATAGTTGATTGTCAGCTTGCCGTTATCAGAGATCACACCGTATTCACCTCTCAATAGGGCATTTTTCTCCTTGATAGGGTAAAAATCGTATGACCATAGATATGGTTTGTTGCCTTCACCTGCATTTTTTGCATACGCATTCAAGTAAGTGGTATATGAGGCCTCTGTTGTGTCTCCTGTATATTTTTTATCAGGTACTCCAACAAGATTCACAGAAATCACTTTTGAGGAGGGAAGAGATTTCTGAATAAGTTGATAACGATTGCTTAAGCAATAAAATGAACCTTGTGGGGTAATGAAATCATCTATGTTCTCATTAGATTCATCATACTTGGAATTAAGTTCATCAATAGTTGGTTCATCTTGAAGATTCAATCCTGCACAATATTCATTTGATGAATATAATTCGCTACAATATTTAATACGGTTGATAAACGCACTTTTGAGAATATCTATTTTCTGCTGGTCAGTAAGCTTATCAACTGATTCATAATTCTTATTTTCATCAACTGCCTTTTGAAGAGTCGAATGAATCCATGATTTAGAAGGATCATCTTTCGATTCTAAAGGTGCCCATATCATACTGTTTGACCATAGCAGGTGTATTCCCGCATTTATACCGGCTGATAAAGTCTCCTCCAGATAATCCGTGCTGATGAAACAGAAACAAGCATTGAACCCACAATCATGAAGGTCATTCATTACTTTCTGAGATATACCATTTTCTGTGATTTCAATTGGGCTGCTCGCGAGAATGGTTATTTCCCCAGCTGTCGGACCCTTTGTGTTGTTTCCTCTATTAACTTTTTCCATAAGAGTATCCTTTAAATTTATTCCCATGTGAATATAAGATAACCGCCTGCCGGAACATTATAATATGTGTGAGTGGTTGTGAGCAGGCTCTTTACCATTTTTCCTTGAACAACAGAGATTCTGTATATCTTCCAGAAATCTGAGAAGTCAAGAATAACGAGTTGAGATTTGTCAATATCATGATTTACAATCACTATATAATTGGTTCCCTTGGTGTTGAGATGTGATACCAACACCCCTGAATCTTGCGACACGAGTTGACTTATCGGGCCAATAGCACCTTGAAGCATAGAAGTTCCGGCATATTGAGTTTTTCCGGTGTGTCTCACCATTACTGCTTCTGTCTCAAAGAAAATGCTGTTAAGGGCTTTTATATCGGTGTTTACCTCCTTTACATAATTCCACGTCACGGTCTTATTCCCCTCTCTATCGATAGGGGCCAAAGAGAATTTCGTTGAGGAAGTATCGGCATCCTGACGGTAACGGTCATAAACTATGCCTTGTGCTCCGTATGCCAACGCGCTGAAAGCGGCAAATCTCATCTGGGCCACAGTAGGTGCAGGTGTTGACCCACCTGTAGACCTCACATAAGCTTGTGATCTAACAAAAGCCCAGAAAGGTCTTTCCGCGTAAAGCGATAGTAACGAGTACGATTCCAGATTAAGGAAAAATTCGTCGTAACCTTTCTGAACAGTGCCATTGGCCAATACATATATAAGCCCCCAGGAATAAGGAAAGAATGATGGTTGGATAACGGTTTGGAATTGTTCCACATAATCTTTATATGACCTCGTCCCAACCTGTGCAGCCTCTGCGCTACCTTGTAGACCGATGTAGATGACATGTCCACTTCCGGCTGGCTTCTCGTCGGATGGAGCCGTCACCGGATCAAACGATGAAATCCAATCGTATGCTTTCTTCATATCTCCTGTAGGTGATAATTGACCCAGTATTGTCTGGCCTGTGAGGAACCATCCACCAAGATAAGGATTGTTCTTGTAAGCGTTAAATAAGATTTGCATTCAGCTTCTGAACGGGAAAGATGTATGTGACCCATAAATGGGTAGATACCATACTTCTCGCAGTTGGTGAGCGTGTTGGAAACTTTTGTTATGGTGACAGTCACTTGTGTCGAATTGAAACCGCATTCAGCCATGACTTTACAGTAATCGTCTGTAAGGCCTTGGTCATCTGTCGCAGGACTCCAGGCAAGTATGGTGATTGCTCCTGGAGTAGGAGACTTATAATCCTTGTTGATTGGGTTCGTATATGCCATAGTCTATTGTTTTTAATAGTGAAGTTAATAGAATAGAATAACATCCCGGATTACTATTTGGATTATCAAAAGAAGATAAGAAACATTAAATTTTTATTACAACAAAAAAAATAGTTAATAATAATTTACAATTATTTACGTTATTATATCATTAACCAATTTGAAAGATTATGAAACTAACCTTCAATTTAATCTTTGTATCCTCGTTAGTTGTCCTATCGATGGTAAGTTGCGCGGACAAAGATCCCGTTGTGAACAACACGGAACAGACTACCCCTGAAAATACTGGCAAAGATGATTCTGAGAATCCAGACAATACCGAATCTGATAATCCTGGTTCCCAGTCTCCCATATGGCCTGTGGACGCAGGAGAGATTGTCGATGGAGTGATTCCCACTGTGCCCAAGTTTCCTGAGAATTATGGAGAGCCTCATGAAAGGTATTGGAGACTTGCATGGCCTATACAGACAGAGTATGTTGATTCGGAATCAATAAAAGTAACGTTTGATAAGAAGCCATTCAATCTCTCCTGGGTGGAGGGTAATATTATTACTGGAACAGTCAGTGTGCCTGAATTTATGCCCGGCGCGAACATTCAGTCTGTAGTTTTGACTAAAGTGGATGATGAATACGTCAGGCATGATGATTGTGCATCGGTATCGCTATACGATATCCCCACACAGTATAATGAGAATATGATTGTAAAGGCAAGCGGGGAGACTGAATACTGTACCTATGAATTGTATGGGGAGATACATGGACGCATCCATACAATGTCTCTGTACCCTAAAATTACGCAATATAAAACCATGGAGGGAGAGCTTGATGGTTATTGGAAAAACAAGGATTTTAAATGGGATGGCTCTGCAAATAAAGTGGAGACGTCTCCACTTTACCTTGATTGGGAAACTGCAGCAATTCCTGATGAGATGAATGGGATTCTGACTCCCGCGGGTCTCATCCAGCTCATCATGGCAAGTCCATTCCTTCCCGCCAATGGCTTTGGTTTGTCGTACAATGACACGCGGCTTATATCTTTCAATGAGTTTTTCAGAACTGTTTCTCCCGTGACAGGTTTTTCTAAATATAGCAATTGCTTGACAGTGTACACTATTTCTTATTATTCTAATAATAATGGTCCATGGCATGCTAGCACTTGGATATTCCCCAAATCCACAATTAAGTATATTCCGCACTCAAATGGAAAACTTTCCTTGTTTGTAAATCCGGGTGGTATAATGAATATCAATGTTGAGAGATGGTGTGCTCATGGTAATGGTGAATATTATCCAATGAACACACCGAACTTATATGGTCTCCTCTCGAATGCTCTTCTTGCTCTTTCTCCGGGAACATCAGATGGACTGGCAGCAGAGATTCAGTTTGACGGTGATTCAATGTCACTCTTTTTAACTGATTCAGAAACTTGCGTCAAATTACTCAAAGCTACTTTGCTGCCTCTTCTTCAGAATGATGTGTACAGAGCTCGTCTGTTGCGTTCAATTGAGGAGAATCCAGAAACCTCAGCTCTCTATGAGACTGTAAAAAGTGGAGTTGACTCTTTTGAGATAATGCTTGATTCTACTAATAAGATGAATATTGGAGTTAATGCCAACAAATATAAACCTGAACGGGCACCTGACTACGGAATGCCTTGATACAAGTTTTATTAGAAGGGCCTGAGTGGATAGCAGCTCATGCCCTTTTTTATGAGATTTCTGTCACGCTTTAGCGTTCCATTCATAGATGAGATAGCCTCATGGGAGAAGCCTTCTCTCCAAACCTGACGATGGAATGTCAATGATACTGTCGGAATAGGGATTCTCGGAATGGAGAGGAGTGAGTTCCTTGATGGGGTATGGCTGATTGAAGTAATAGTAAAAGGCTTGAGATATGATCCCAACATATTACACCCGGAGTAAATCTCTCCGACATGACCCCATTGACTGCATACTGCATCTAAGTTCATATCCAATAGCTCGGCAAAAATATAGCGACTTCATGATGCCTAATCTGTGTTGAAGTCAATTTGTGATTTATCTTTTGATATTTTTAGGTGCATAGATTATTCATAGGTCGAAATGATTGTATAAGCAAGATCTGACTCAAACTTCGACACGCTGGGCCACTCGCGTTTATATTGAAGGATTTGGAGATTCATTTGCATCGAACTATGTAATTTATTTACTTTATTTTTCAATTAGATAGCTTTTTTATTAGCTACCTATTGCAGTTAAATCATCACCAAAGACAAAATATATGAAGAGGTGAAGCGTTCCTTAAGAGAATGACACAGATTCATCTTTAGAATTCTGTTATACTTCATTTGTATAGTCACTCTCTAATCTGATCATCCATTATGGACTCTTCAACATCTGACTACCAGTATGATGGCAGTACTGAAATCATACAAAAAAGCTCACTGGAAAATCCTGATTTAACAGTGATTGTTCCTGTGTATAATTCTGAAAGATTTTTAGAAGAGTGCGTCACGAGCCTAATGGAACAGACTTTAAACAGTATTGAATTCATCTTTATAGATGATGCATCTAAAGATAATAGCCTTCACCTCCTGACTAATACCTTAAACAGATTTCCACATCGCCACTCAGACGTAACAATTTTACATCATCCTACTAATCGTGGGGTTGCATTTACACGTCAGGAAGGCATTACTCATAGTAATGGAACCTGGATAATTTTTTGTGACTCGGATGATTTGGTTGACAAGAATGCTTATGATTTGATGTTGAAATTGGCAGACTCAAATGGATGTGATGTTATAGCATGTGGTTTGTCCACTTTTGGAGAAGTCAAGACACCTATAATCTCATCCCCCGGCTCCGGATTAATGGATTCAGTTTACATGTTGGAAGGAATATGTGGGATGAGAAAGAAATCAATTCATGGATCTTTGTGTAACAAGATGATAAGACGTAGTCTTTTCATCAATGTATATTTCCCTAAGAATCTCTCTTATTGTGAGGATGAGGTAGCTATTTTTCAAGTATTGTCAAAATCACCCAAGATATTATGTATATCTACTCCTTTATATAAGTATCGTGTACATGGATTATCCTTGGTAAGAACGAAGGATAAGACAATGTTGAATCAAGTCGAAATCCTGTTAGAAGCACTTCGCACACTGTCTGAAAATGCTGAGCCTTATTTCATAAAAGCCTTAAATGTTAAGGCTACTATTTATTTATATCGTTTGCTAAAGTCCGAACTTTTAGATACCGAGGTCTTAGCAGAGAGATATAAAAGTTATCTTCCTTATCTGAAAGCCAACCATAAATTGAACTACTTGGAGAAACTGCATCTTACCGAAGCGCTAAAAAATCACCCCGTAAAAGCTTATTTAATTGGGAAGATGAATCATTTTGGATATAAGATTATTAAACTTATACGTTGAATTCATTTACATGTATTAGTGTTTAATCATAAGCACACACTACATGGCAGGGATTGCCAAAAGCAACCACATTGTCCGGAATATCCTTAACAACGACTGAACCGGCACCAATCATGCAGTTTCTACCTATTTTCACACCTTGTTTCACTACACTTCCGGCTCCAAGCCATGTACATGCCCCTATTTCCACTTCTCCACAGACAGTTGCCCCGGAAGCCACATGGACAAAATCATGCACCACGACATCATGCCCGACTGATGCTTTTGTATTTATTATGCAATGATTGCCAATATTGGCACAAGCTTGTATGACTGCTCCCTGCATCACAACTGTCCCCTCGCCAATCCTGCTTCTTGGAGAGACAATGGCAGAAGGATGGACTGCCGTAAAGAATTCCTCAACATCAATTCGATTAGCAATCGCCTCTCTGATTTTACAGTTACCAATTGTTATAATTGCAGATCTATACGAATTTTTTGGAGTTTCCAATCTAAAATTCATGAATAAGTCAGTCCGAGGATTATCATCCACAATCCCTGCCACTTCCTTACCGAGCGCATCAAGAATGTCAATCACCACTTTGCAATGGCCACCAGCGCCATAAAGTATCAGACTGTCCTCTCTCATTGTTTTTCCTCCTTCAGGTTACATCTGTTTTTTCTTTCTATATCCATATAGTTTTCTTTCTTGTCGGCAACCACACCATCACGTTTCAACACGTTAAGGATTGTTCTATATAATATTTTGCAATCTAACAGTAAACTGAGATGTTCTGTATACCAGGCATCCATCTCAAGCTTATTATCCCATGTCACAAGATTACGTCCATTTACCTGAGCCCAGCCTGTTATGCCGGGCCGTACAGTATGACGCAATCGCTCCCGTTCAGTATACCATGGGAGATAGCGAGGCAACAATGGACGGGGACCAATCAACGACATCTCCCCTTTCAATACATTCCATAATTGAGGCAACTCATCAAGCGAGGTGGATCTTACAAATTTTCCGGCCTTTGTGAGCCTCTGTCGGTCAGGCAACAGATTCCCATTCTCATCTTTTGCGTCATTCATGGATTTGAACTTTACGACCTTGAAGATTTTGCTGTTTAAACCGGGCCTCTCTTGAAAGAAGAAAACCCCGGCTCCCTTATTCGCATAGTGCAACCACAAAGATATACCTGCTATCGGGACTGACAGCACTAACAAAGCGCATCCCGACACAGTCACGTCAATTGCCCTTTTAAAGAAGTCTCTGTAAAGATTCATACTCGTTACCTCTGTTTATTTCACAAAAGTATAAATAATTTTGATAGAATCCAAATGTCAATATAATATCTGTGGCGTTGTTCGCATTGATATTATGGCTCAATCTATTTAATAATTCTACAATAATTAATTACATATCTGCGTTAAGTCTACAACAAGTTGTATAAACAACCTCCATCATGAGACAAAACAGGATAGAAAAATTCAGACCTTGGAAAGTGGGCTTTCTTATAAGCCTCTTTTTTATCAGTAAGGTAATTGTGAGCTGCTCAGATGACCATCCGCAAGATGATACAGACCTCTCGGAAGAGGACACCCATATCGAGTTTCCTCCTATAGACTTGGAAGCTCCAGCCAACAACAACCTTCCTTTTACATTCCAAAACTATTTGGGTAATATCCAGAATATTCATCCCAAGGTGCTGTATTTTGAGAATGGCTGGTGTGGTTACCGTTTCTGGATGGCATACACACCCTATCCTAAAGGAAATACAAAAGCTGAAAATCCATGTATTGCTGTATCCAATAACGGCGTGGACTGGACCGTTCCCTGTGAGAACCTCAACCCATTGGCCGATGTACCGGAGTCCGGTTATAACTCCGATACCCATCTGGTATATGATGAGAAAAATGACAGGCTCGAATGCTGGTGGAGGGAATATTCCTCATCTTTAAAACGAGACCGACTTCTACGCAGAGTCTCGGACAATGGTGAAGAATGGAATGAGACTGAGATTGTATCTGATTTTCAAGAGGACCCTCAGATGCGTCTCTCCCCTGCAGTGAACATAGTAGACGGTCGCTATCTGATGATATATAGTGATGGGAAAGATTTATGGAGACAGGATAGCCATGCTATTGCACCTGCAATCGAATGGACTGCTCCAGTAAAAATAGAACAGCCGGCAACCGAACTATCGTCATGGCATCTTGACATGATAATAGGCTCAGACCGTAAAGCGGAGATAATAGAGTGTGCTTTCGGGAAAGGAGGAAACAACAATACTGCCGACCTATATTATCTTACCTATGATATAGAGGGTGGAGAGGTTAGCGAACCTCAGTTGATATTGGCCCGCAGTAATGATAAAAATGGGATAGATAGCCGTTCAATTTACAGATCGTCGATAGTTAAGGTCGAAGAGAGATACCTTATCTATTATAGTTGCATTGATGAGGATTGGAACCGCTTCATGTCTCTCACCTGGGGATATTCTCCAACTGATCTACATGCCTACCCTTTTGAATTGTAAGACAGTCATATCTCGTAATAACAGAATTTAAGAATCTGACATTAAAAAACAGATACATTATTATGGTGTCTATCTCTAATGTCAGATTCTCAGAATTTATAATTGTGCATTCCATTCATAGATGAGATATCCTCCGGGAAGAAGGGTTCTTTCCAGCCCCGTTGTGGGAATATCTATGATACTGTCGGGATATGAATCGCCGGAATGAAGGGGTGTCAGTTCCTTTATTGGATGCGTCTGTTTGAAGAATATCTTTATTTTCTGATAATTCTCAACGTCATGACTCACAATCACAATATAGTGGTGGTTTACTGACACTCCACCTTCCACAATCTTCTTTGTAAGGTAAGATACCAATACACCTTTCCCGTCTGTCTCAATACTGATTGAGATTGGGCCAAGAGAGCCGGTCAACATTTTGCAGCCCGGGTAAATCTCACCGACGTGCCCCCATGTTTGGCATATGCAGTCGAAGAAGAGATAATTGAAATGCTTTACCTCCAGATTTACTTTTTGCGCAAAATGCCAGGCAGCTGTCTTTCGGTCGCTCATGTCCACCAATGCGCTCAGATGCAATGCATTGCCATTTTCCGTATTCGCGCGCTGATGATATGTCCAGTATACGACTCCCTGTGCGCCCATCGCCAATGATGAGAAGATCTCAAAACGGAGATATGCCTCCAATGACTTGGGATAATAGGTACTCCCTATTGCGAACACCATGCTTTGCGCATACGTCCAGAATACTCCTCCATTGGCTTTTGCCCGGGCAAGAAATATTTCCAAATCCTTGTAGAAACGTTCGTAACTGATTGTCAGTGTGCCATTATCTGCCACAACACCATACTGACCACTCAACAATGCGTTTTTCTCACGAATCGGATATAGGTCGTACGACCATAGATAGGGTTTGTTCCCCTCCCCAGCTACCTTGGCAAAGGCATTCAGATATTCTGTATATGACTGTTCAGTTGTACCTCCGGTAAAACTTGCCTCAGGTCCTCCCACCAGATTCACAGAGATCACCTTCAATGGATTCCCGTATTTCATTATCATCTGATAACGGTTGCTTATAGAGTAGTAAGAACCTGTGCTTTTGATGAAGTCATCAATTGTTTCATTTGCGGGATCATACTTCCGGTTCAGTTCCTCGACAGTAGGCTCATCCTTCAGATTGTACCCTCCAAGGAACTCATTCGTCTTGTATTGCTGAGCCCAGTAGATTATTCCATTTCCATAAGCCTCCTTGAGGATTGCTATCTTCTCTGCATCTGAAAGAGAATCTACCGAACCACCCTCACCGACTTCTGCCTGCAATGTATTTTGAATCCATTCATCTGAACGTTGACTGAAAATGGCATTTGACCATACCAGATGCACCCCGGCATTCTTACAAGCCTCAAGAGTCTGAGCCATCGCACTCACACTGATAGCGCCGAAACAGGCATTGAATCCACAATCCCTGAGGTCGTTCATGACATCCTGCGAAATACCTTTCTCGGTTATTTCTATTGGGCTGCTTGCAAGAATTGTTATTTCCCCGGGTGTCGGGCCTTTTGTATTATTGCCTTTGATATTGTTCTCCATAATCTTATATATTATTCCCATGTAAAAATCAGATAGCCACCTGCTGGGATTGTGTAAAACGTATGTGTGGTTGTAAGCAGACTCTTTATCATTTTCCCTTGAGACACGTATACCCTGTATACTTTCCAGAAATCCGAGAAGTCGAGAATGACAAGTTGAGATTTGTCAATATCGTGATTTACAATCACAATATAATTTGTGCCATTTGTATTGAGATGTGAAACCAATACACCTGCGTCCTGCGACACCAACTGCACTATCGGACCGATTGCACCTTTAAGCATCGACGTTCCCGCATACTGGGTTTTGCCTGTGTGACGCACAATTACAGCCTCGGTTTCGAAGAACACACTATTCAAGGCCTTTATGTCCGTGTTGACTTCCTTCACATAATTCCAGGTATCGGTCTTATTCCCTTCTCTATCTAACGGAGCCAGTGAGAAGGTATAGTCTGAGGTATTGGCATCCTGTCTATACCTGTCATATACGATTCCCTGTGCCCCGTAAGCCAAGGCACTGAACGCGGCGAAGCGCATCTGCGCTACCGTCGGGGCAGGACCTGAACCTCCGTTTGACTTTACATACGCCTGGCATCTTACGAATGCCCAGAAAGGTCGTTCTGCATACAATGAAAGCAGCGAGAATATCTCCAGATCCAAGAAGAACTGGTCATACAGTTTTTGAACAGTTCCATTGGCCAATACATACACCAATCCCATATTATAAGGGAAGAACGAGGGCTGTATGACATTTTGGAATTTCTCAATGTATTGCTTATACGTCGATGTGCCAAGATGGGAGGCAGTAGAATCTCCTTGCAATCCAATGTAAATTACATGGCCGCTACCTGAAGGATTCTCTTTTGTGGGAGATGTAACCGGATCGAATGATGATATCCAATCGTAAGCCTTCTTCATGTCGCCAGTCGGAGAAAGTTGGCCCAGTACAGTCTGCCCGGTCAGAAACCAACCTCCCAAGTATGGATTTCCTTTATAGGCATTCACATATGATTTACACTCAGCTTCCGAACGGGAAAGGTGAATATGGCCCATGAAAGGGAATATCCCATACTTCCCACAGTTGGCGAGCGTGTTTGACACTTCTGTGATGGTTACAGTTACTTGCGTGGAGTTAAAACCACATTCAGCCATGACTTTACAGTAATCGGCTGTCAGACCTTGGTCATTAGTTGCCGGACCCCAGGCAAGTATTGTGATTGCTCCGGGTGTCGGGGATTTGTATATTTTGTTTACTGGATTGGAATATGGCATAATTTCTTGTTTTTAAAGTTATGAGATTAGTCTTATTCTTCTTTATAACCACAAACTAAAGCCGTTTGTTCAACATTTTTGATCATCCTTATTGCAGATTCACCAAATTAACTTTTGTTAACCCTAAGTAGTTTGACAAATTAAAAATATACTTTAGGCTGCCTGAGCAAAGTTGATTACAGATTCTTTACCTATGTCATACAAGATGTCTCGGGTGGTTTCGTGGAGTTTGCTCTTACTGCAATAAAGATGTGGTTTGAAGCACATTCCTGGTCCCCCTTTTCCCTCAGGGCCTCCATGTCATCCTTCTCGTATCAGCGCACCCAATTATACAGGCAATTTTTCCGTATCCCACAATGGGTGCTATCTCCTCGCCTTTAACCCCGTCCTCCTTGAGAAGAACTCCCTGACACAGCATACGATATCTATGTCAAGAACCGAACTTCAAGCCTCCGAACAACAAATTATAATTAAAACCCATACCAGCATAGATGGCTTGATTGGTTTATAATGGATGAGGAGAGTTGGCTGGTCTTAATTAAAATATTAATTATTAAAATTTTCTTAATGTAATAGTGGTATCGTCATCCTTTAATACAAGCCTGTTCTTGTCGAGATGCCCTATTGAGAAAGTTACCGGATTCCTATTGATTCCATATTGACGTAGTCTGTTAATATCCTGTGGAGTAGTAGCGTAAGGAAAATCCAGGGCGAGGCTGCCATCGTCAAATTTTAGAATGTTTCCTGACATCCATGGTCCACCGAAGGCTGTAAGCTGCACTGTATGTAGCGAGAAGCAATAATATACTCGCTGTTCGGGATTGTAATTGTCCGGTTCCGGATCAATCGACATTACCTGCCACTGTCCGTCAAGGTCTCCATTGATGGCTGATTTTTGACAAGAGGTGTAACATATACTCATCATCAGTATCAATAGTGTGTAAACTACCTCTCTTCGTAGATTTATAAGCTTATATTTCATCTCTTTGATTTTTTTGACATCCTGAAAAATCCGGTTTTCCCTAATGTAACCGCCACTCCCAAACTGCGTCCCAAAAGACTGCCGGTATCACAAGCCACACCAAATGACCCGTACCAGCCTTTGAACTTTGCAGGATGCCATGTCACCTCTGCAAGAGCGTTGAAGTTGTTCAGGACCTCCGGATATGGCCGGGCATACGAACCCCAGTTTTTTGAAAATGATAGAAGCAGTCGATAGTCAAGGTCATTTGTCGGATTGCCCGCTATGCCAAAGTGGTGCGCTATGATGCGGTTGTCGAGAAATGTGAGAAGATGGTTCTCATTATAGATGGGCGACAGCATCAGGGGATTCCCTATCCCCATACCCCAATGTTGCCAGCCGGGATAGAATGAGTTGTTATAATAATTATCTCTTCCACTTACCTGTTCGGGCACTTTGTCAGATGAATCATTGTTGACTGCACCCGCCTGGTCTTTTGTATATAGAAATTCATATACCAACTTCGACACGAATCGGTTTTCGGGGAACTCAGCCTCGATGCCCCAAAGGCCATCTTTCCATCCATATTCAAATGTCATCATTGACTGGTCTTCGAAGAAATGCTCATAATATCCTCTCACGCTCCAGTCTGCTTTCGGTTGCCAAGAGAGGGCAATGGTGTATTGGCCGAGCATATTGCCGTCAATACTTGTCGACTCACCCATGAGTGATTCTCTTGTGTTTTTTACCGGGAAGAATGCTTTTAGCCAATCCTTGAATCCGGCATGGCGATGAACCACCTTCCCGTTCTCATAGGCGGTGCCCCCGAATTGGGTGGCCATCTCTATACCTACCTCTGCCTGAAGGGGGAACCGGTCGGGATTGCCACCACGGATCCACAATCCTTTCGAATGAAACAGTACATCCTCCGTACGTTTTGTATCATCCGCCACCCATTCCCGTTGCCATGCTGAGTCAGTGAACATGCCGTATGCGATATAGCCCTTTACTGCAAACCACCCTTTGCACCCCCAGAAATCGGCATAGTCAAAGATTCCCACTCGCACTTGTGGAATAGGAAGGGCATTTACTGAATATAGGAGACTGCCTGATGAGAGGCGGGGGTCATTATAGTCGGTTGATATGACCTTGCTTCCGATAAGGGCATCCAATGAACGGTATTTTACCTCTCCATAAAGCTGATGGATGTAGAAAGGCGACGTGTTGCGCCATGCTCCGGCAAGGTCGATGCCGGCACCCCATGAGAAACGCCTCGACTCATCCATATCCTTATATAAAGCTCCCCTTGCAAATCCGGAGTTTTTCTCAGGATTGCCAAGACCCTGCAGATTGTTTACCAACCAGAAAGGTGTGTTAGCCCCGGCTGAGAAAGATGCTCTTATCTCGGCCTCGTAACGCAACGAGTCGATTCTTTCGGCTGACATATTTAGAGAGACGCCCGTCAGAAGCAGAAGTAAAATAAAAGTAGACATCATATGATGTCGGTACAGGAAGGTACACTGCATAGCCTGTTTCGCTTGTCAAATTAGAGTCTGCAAAGTTAACATAAATAACCGACATATTCAATAAAACGGCGAAATATTCGTTTTTGTGATAGAGTAGTCGAAACAAGGAAGTTTCATGTTGGGGAAATGCAAAAAAATTTAACTAACTTTGCAACCTCAATATATACCAGACAACAAAGAAACAGAAATAATATGATAGATTGGATTACCAATGACATTATCGCCTTCGGCATATCGTTGATATTGGCGGGTATAATCATACCGCAGATTCTTCTTATCGCGTTCCGCAAGAAACTTTTCGATGAAGTTGACGAGCGCAAGATACACAAGGGGGTGGTGCCTCGCTTGGGTGGCATCGCGTTTCTCCCATCCATCCTCTTCTCATTAGGCGTGGTGGTAGGAAGCAATCTCCTTTTCGGAGGGGACATTGTGCTTCTTGATATGGCCGATTCAATGGTGCCCATGTATTTCATGATTTGCGCCGTGCTCCTGATGTTCCTTGTCGGTATGGCTGATGACCTGGTGGGTGTGAAGTATTCCGCCAAGTTCATGGTGCAGATTATGTCGTCGATACTCATAGTGGCCTCGGGTATGTATATCAACGACCTTTACGGCTTTTTCTGGCTACATGAGCTCCCTGACTGGTTCGGCTGGCTCGTGACCGCTTTCGCCGTGGTCTTTATCGTGAACTCGATCAACCTTATCGACGGCATCGACGGTCTTGCCTCCGGCCTGAGCACGGTGGCTCTGGTGTTCTATGCCGCCATCTTCTATATCTCAGACGACCATATCTATTCCTTGCTCGCAAGCGCGGCTGCAGGCACACTGCTCCCGTTCTTCTTCTATAATGTGTTTGGCAATCCTCTCAAACAGAAAAAGATTTTCATGGGCGACACCGGTGCCCTCACAACAGGCATGATTCTGGTGTTCTGCGCCATTGCAGTGCTCCATATCGACCAGGACGGTTTTACAATCAGGTATAACCCTGTTGTGATAGCCCTCTCCCCCCTCATCATACCCTGCTTTGATGTGGTGAGGGTGTATCTGCACCGTGTGCGCCATCATCGCAACCCCTTTCTCCCCGACAAGTGCCACATACATCACAAGCTCCTCGCTTTGGGTATGAACCAGAGCGCGGCGCTTATCGTGATAATGCTTTGGTCGGCGCTTTTCATCATCGTTAATGTGCTGCTGTCGCCTTACTGCAACCCGACAGTGCTCATAGTGACCGACGTCGTGATATGGACTATCGTCAACATGCTTATGACACAGGCCATATCTCGCAGGGAGAAAACTCTCAATGTGAAACTTTACGACTGAGCCAGTCTCAGCATCTACCGACACCTGACATGAAAAAAGGATTTATCAGAACAGTCCGCACCCTTGCGGCAGCTCTGCTCCTCGTTGGGGCAGCGAGTTGCTCCACACCTAAGAATGTGGCATATTTCCAGGATCTGGATAATGTGGTGATACCACAGACAGCCAAGCCCATACAGATAAAGATACAGCCGGGCGACAAGCTCTCGATTATCGTGAAATCGAAAGATAAGTCGCTCTCCGACCTCTTCAACCTCCCGGTGATAACGAGCCGTCTCGGACAGGCTTCCGGTCCGGCCGAGGGAGTGACTTCGAGAGTGTATTATGGCAGCTCCGAGGGATTGGCCGACTATACCGTCACTCCCGAGGGTGAGATTGACTTCCCGGTTTTGGGTATGATAAAGGTGGCCGGTATGACGCGCAGCGAATTGGCAGCCTTCATAAAGGGCGACCTTATAGGTCGTGACCTGGTGAAAGACCCGATTGTGACAGTGGAATTCCTCAACACCGGCATATCAGTGTTGGGCGAGGTTACAAAACCGGGGCGCTATGACATCAACCGCGACGAGCTTACGCTCCTCGATGCCTTGGCATTGGCGGGAGATATGACCATCCAGGGGCAGAGGGAGAATGTGGCTGTGGTGCGTCAGGAGGCCGACGGCATTCACACCTACCGCATTGACCTCACCAACATAACAGATGCTGTGGCCTCACCCGCCTACTACATGCAGCAGGGTGACATCATCTATGTGGAGCCTAACGGAGTGCGCAAGCGTCAGACCACCGTCAACGGCAATAATGTCCTCTCAACCAGTTTCTGGGTGTCGGTGGCATCACTTCTGACATCGGTGGCAGTCTTGATATTTAAGTAATTAACACCATAACATAATAAAAGGAATGGCTGAAACAGCATCAAACAACGTTGTGTCATCGGGAGAGGTAGAGACCTTCTCTCTACAGGAATTCATGCAGGCCTGCCTGAAGAAATGGTTATGGTTTGCCGTATCATTGGTGGTATGTGTGGGGCTTGGAGTGCTATACGTGCTCCGCAAAGAACCCGTATATGAGCGTTATGAGCAGATTCTGATAAAGGATCAGGATTCAGGGGGTGGCATCGGGGCCGTTCCAAGCACCTTTGCCGCCTTGGGCTTGTTCTCAAGCAACAGCAGTGTCAACAACGAGCTCATCTCAATCACCTCACCCGCTATCCTTGCAGAGGTGATTGACCGTCTGCATCTCGAAATGAATTATGCAACCCGTGAAGGGTTGCATCCTGTCACCTTGTTCGGATCGTCTCTCCCGATTGAAGTGCGTCTCCTCGATATAGACTCTCAGGGGAGCGGCAGCTTCAAATGCGACCTTAATCCCGACGGCACCGCAACGCTTTACAAGTTTGTGAAGGGTGTGCCCGGAGGCAAGTTGAAATTTGACGACGAGATTAAGACGAAACTCGGTGCTACAATCAACACACCTTTGGGAAAGGTGTACTTCGGTGCCAATCCCGCTTACGAGGGTGCCCCTCTGGAGGAGACAATGAGGATTAACGTCGCCAAAGGTGGATTGCAGTCAACAATAGAGAACTACAGCACCAGATTGCAGGGTGACCTTGTGGATGAATATGCCGAGGTTATAGAACTGACAATAAAGGATCCGAATGTTGAGAGGGCTGTCGCCATACTGAATGAGGTGGTGGCCGTCTACAACCAGAACTATGTTGATGACAAGAACCGTATAGCCAAGGCTACCTCAGACTTTATCGATGACCGTCTCAGCGTCATAGAACGTGAGTTAGGGAATGTTGACTCCAATATCGCCAAATACCGTTCATCCACAGGCTCGATCAACCTCTATGCGGAGGGAATGGCCCTTATGGAGAAAGACCAGGAGTATGAGGAGAAGATTGTCCAGCTCAATACAAGCATAGAACTGACCAAGATGATGCAGTCATATCTCAACGATAAGTCGCATCAGAATACAGTCATTCCCAACAATACAGGTCTGCAGAGCCAGGAGATTGAGGTGCAGATTGCGAAATATAATGACCTCCTCCTCGCGCGCAACACCCTTGTAAGCAGTTCATCCGAATCCAACCCATTGGTAAAGGATTACGACCAGCAGTTGGATGCCCTGCGCGCGGCAATATCGAAAGGCTTTGCCAATCAGTTGACCCAGCTGCAGACCAATCTCGCTTCCGCACGTAAAGAACAGGCCAAGGCTAAAGGCACCATATCATCAGCTCCCGAGAAGACGCTCCCGCTTCTGTCAGAACAGCGTCAGCAGCAGGTAAAGGAGAACCTCTATCTATTCCTTCTTGAGAAACGTGAGGAGAATGAGCTTAGTCAGAAATTCACAGCTGACAACACACGCGTCATAACCCCTCCGATGGGTTCGCTGAAACCCATATCGCCTAAGAAGAATCTGATTCTCGCATTCGCCTTCATCTTAGGATTGGCCATTCCGGCCTGCGCTGTGTATATGAAAGTCACCGGCGACACAAAGGTGCGCGCACGCAAAGACCTGGATGGAATCAGCATGCCGTTCGCCGGAGAGATTCCGCAGGTAGGGAAAGCCCGACTTAAGAACAACGCCTCATCTAAGAAGAAAGTCAAACTCAAGGATGAGAAAGCGCCGATGGCGGTTGTCGAGGAGGGTAAGCGCGACGTTGTGAACGAGGCGTTCCGCGTAATACGCAGCAACATGGAATTCATGTCGAAAGGCACTGAGAGATGCCAGGTGGTGATGCTCACATCATTCAACCCCGGCAGCGGAAAATCATTTATCTCCTACAACTTGGGACTCAGTTTCGCGTTGAAGAAGAAGAGAGTGCTCCTCATAGACTGTGACCTGCGTCATGGCTCCACCTCAATGTATGTGGGAATGCCCGGCAAGGGAATCACCGATTACCTGTCAGGGGCGACTGACGACTGGAGAAAACTCACCATACCCTCACCGGCCGACAGCAATCTCTCGATACTTCCCGTAGGGAAGATGCCACCCAACCCCGCCGAACTCTTAGAGAACGGACGGCTTGAGGAGATAATCAGCCAGGCGAAAGCTGACTACGACTACATCTTCCTTGACTGTCCACCGGTGAATGTGGTGGTAGACACCCAGATAGTAGGGAAATATGCCGACAGCACCCTTTTTGTGGTGCGTGCCGGACTCCTCGAGAAGAGCGCGTTGGCCGAGCTCAACGAGTTCTACAAGGAGCGAAAGTTCAATCATATGAGCCTCATCCTCAACGGGACGGATGAGAGCCACAGCCGTTATTACACCTACGGCAATTACCAGCACTATTAATGCAACAGATATGTGGCCATTTAAATCAGTAAAAAGTTTGAAAGAATCGGGAATGTTCGAAGGGTTCACCGACTGGCATTCCCATATACTCCCCGGTGTGGATGACGGCATCCGCACACTTGATGAATCGCTTGAAGTGCTACGTGCCTACGAGGCGCTCGGGTTCAGAAAAGTATGGCTTACCCCCCATGTGATGGAGGACTTTCCCAACCGTCCGGCCGATCTCAAGGCCCGTTTCGCGGAATTGAAGGAAGCCTGGACAGGGAACGTGGAGATAAAATTGGCGGCCGAGAATATGCTCGACAACCTCTTCGAGCAGCGTCTTGAAGAGGGGGATCTTCTGCCGATAGGTGACGATGGTAACCATCTTTTGGTAGAGACCTCCTACTATACCCCCCCGATGGGGATGGAGGGGATACTTGAGAAGATAAAGAGTGCCGGCTACTTCCCCATATTGGCACATCCCGAGCGCTACCGCTATATGGAGCAGAAAGACTACAAGAAACTGAAAGATAAAGGCATCATCTTCCAGATGAACTTTATGTCGCTTGTAGGTGCATACGGCGAGACAGCCCAGAAGAAGGCCGAGTGGCTTCTTTCTAAATGTATGATAGACCTCACCGGAAGCGATGTACACAGATTGAAGGCTGTGGAGAACTATATCGGTATGGCTCCGAAGAAGTCATCTGCTTTGGAGAAAATGTATGATATAGCCCGTAATCCTATGATTTCGTGATATTATACTGAATGTCAAATTCGCTGAAACATAAAACAGCAAAAGGTTTTACCTGGAGTGCGATAGAAAGGTTTTCCAGCCAATTTATCACATTCGGGGTAATTGTGATAATGTCCAGAATTCTCACCAAGGCAGATTATGGTTTGGTGGGAATGCTAACTATTTTTATAGATGTAGCTCAGACAATTACAGATTCAGGCGTGACGCAAGCTTTGGTAAGAAAGCAGGATCGTTCTAAGAAAGACTGTTCAACAGCCTTTATATTCAATTTGGGTCTCTCCTTATTCTTATATACCATATTATTTTTCAGTGCAGATGCTATCGCACGATTTTTCAGTCAACCAATACTGACACCACTTTTAAGAGTGATTGGTATAAGTCTGATATTGAATGCAGTTGTAATGGTGCCAAAGGCGTTGTTGACAGCCGCTATGGACTTCAAGACTCAGACAAAAGCTACCTTTATCTCCTCTGTCTTATCGGGAGGAGTGGGAATCGCAATGGCCTATTCAGGATTTGGGGTATGGGCTATCGCATATTATCAGTTGATAAAATGTTTTCTGAACAGTGTGCTTTTATGGGTGTATTCAACTTGGAAGCCGAGTTTAAGTTTCTCAATTCCATCGTTGAAGTATTTCTTTAATTTTGGCTCTAATTTTACAATAGCAGGAGTAATTCATACCATTTATAGAGATGTATATCTTCTTGTTATTGGTAAATTTTACCAGGCAGCTTCGCTGGGATTATACACCCGAGCATATCAATTTGGACAGCTTCCCTCAGACAATATCGGTAATATATTTCAAAGGGTATCTTATCCTGTTCTTTGCAGCTTGCAGGATGATCAAGATAAATTGAAACTTGTATTTACACAATTTCTAAGGATTCTTGCCTTTGTGGTGTTCCCTTTAATGATTAGCTTGTCATTGCTTGCTGAACCCATTATTGTTATGGTAGTGGGAGAGAAATGGAGAGGGGCGGGGCCATTACTTTCAGTACTGTGTTTAGCTATGATGTGGATACCCTTGGATACATTAAATTTGAATCTTCTCCAAGTACGAGGAAAAACTGACTATTATCTTCGGTGCGAACTATGGAAAAAAGGTTTTGGCATTGTAATAGTTGCCGCCACTATACCCCTCGGATTGTTGATGATGTGTTGGGGACAAGTCTTGCGAGCTATTATAGATATGGTAATAGATACCTACTATACCGGAAAGTATTTAAGACTTGGATTCTTCCAGCAAATTAAAGAGATTTTTCCTACGGTAATATATTCAATCGTCATGGGTCTCTTGATAGTAATATCAGTCAGCATAGTTGACCAAAACTGGGAAAAAGTTGTTTTAGGATTAACTATCGGGTTTGGGGTTTATTTTTTAATGGCGATAATAACAAATTCTGCTGATTTGAGAGCGGTAAGGAGTTTTATAATAGAGTTTAAATCTTCAAAGAGATGATATATTTAATCATTATTTTGGCCGTATTGACCTTGATGTATGTCTATGATTATAGAGGTATGGAAAAGGGTCGACTGTTTTTTGCAGTATTAATAATGTTGTATCTGATATGTCTGTCAGGGTTAAGATATAAGATGGGAACAGATGCCTTGAACTATGAGAGGCATTATGCGGAAGCAAAAGTTTTATTTGATTTGAATGGTAAAGATTTTAGTGTGAGCCGTTATGCACCACTTTATATTATATTCGAATCTTTATGCCGGACGATTACTTCTGATATTGTCTTGCTTCAGTTCGTAATAAGTACAGTAGTAAATTGTAGTGTGTTCTGGTTTCTGTGGCATCATACTAAACATTTTTTCTCCGCAATCCTATTTTATCTCTTCTTTCTTTATATAATGTTGAATATGGAGGTTTATAGAGAAGCTCTTGCGGTTTGTGTTTTTCTATGGAGTTGGCCATTATTTAGAGATGGGAAATGGCTTCTATACTATTTATGTGCGGTAATTGCATTTCTTTTTCATGTATCAGCATTCGTACTTTTCTTTTTGCCATTGATTCTTCTTCCTGGAATGAGAAAGATGTTTGTCTTGGGAAAAATAACATTGATTGTTGGTCCTCTACTTTTAATTGTGTCATTTTTGATAAATAAATGGCTGTTCAATTTCATACAACTGATTGCTCTTACTGAGAATATGGCCGACAGAGCAGCGACTTATGCCGACAGTAATCTCGGAGAAAATAATTTAAACGTTGTTGGATCTTCCATCGCGATTATTAAATATGCCATATATCCTTTGATAGCTTTGTATTATGTTAAAAAGAAACGAATGGAATGTGGCCAATATACTAAAGCATTTGTAAGATTTGAAATGATTTCCGTATTAGCTATATATTTAGGAATCGTGAATGTAGGCATAACAATCCTTCATCGTTATCATCATTATTTCTATTTATTCATAATTATCAATATGGCTGATTGGATGTATACCAGTTTTAAAATGAGAAAGAAAATGATAACATTGAATTATCTGGGATGGATATGTGTGATGCTCCCTTTGTTTGGTCTACAAACGATGACGGTATATTTGGCTAATTATAATAAGTCTGGAAGTATTAAAGTTTACGATATGTATTATCCTTATTCAAATCAATTTGAAAAAGAGATTGACACACGACGGGCAAAGGCTATAAAATATAGCAAGCATGTATTCTGATGAAATTTTAGGGGTTAAGAAGTTCATTGATTTTTTTTAGCCAAATAGATGCGATCTTTTCTGGCGTAAAATTTTCAATGGCTAATTTTGCTGCTTTTTGCATAGCTTCAAGTTTATGCGGCTGCCTTATAATACTACTCATTTCATTAGCCATATTGGAAGTACTGAAGGGTTTTAGTATAAGACCGGAAGTTCCGTTTGAGATTAAATCGTGAGCGGATTCAAATGTGTCAAAAAGAACAGGTACACATTCATTCGCCATGGCCTCAGACAAGACCATAGGCCATCCTTCATAGAGAGATGTCATGCATAAAAATTGAGCTTTAGTATAAAATGATTGAATGTCTTGGCGATTGCCCAACATAGTGAGGTTATGAATATCATTTGATTTAATGACTTTCTCATACTTCTTGCGTTCAGGCCCTTCTCCGAGCATGAAAGCCTTCCAATCAGGATGTTGTTGGTGGAATTGTTTCCAAACCTTAATAAAATCAATGCCATTTTTTTGTGGGTCGCTCAATCTTCCTACCCAAATGACCAATTTTTCTTTAGATATATCCTTATTCGTTAAAGAAAATGTATTTGGATTATTTATCGAATCTAATTTTTCCCTTTGTAATGCAGGGGCGTGCTGAAGAATCCTTGGAATGAAACGGTCAGACAAAAGATATAATTTGTCAGAATAGGTCATTATGTTCATATAATTCTTTCGGTCATATCTATCTCTGAAAATACCATAGATACTTGGAAATAATATACCAAATAGTTTCAATATCTTGGTCGTCCAAGAATTCGCAGGAGTAATAAGTTTAGCTTTTCGTTCATAGCCGTTGTATGGGAAAGGTCGATTGTGAAGGACAGAAATCACCTTAACACCAACGGATTTTGCAGCTGCTAAAAAGGGATAATTAGAGGGAGCAAGATTCTGGTTTATTACCAAGTCAACTTGATATGTTTTTAGGAAAGCTTTAAAATCATCAGATGAATCAGGATTGTTATGAGGGAAGAAATTTTGATTGCTTTCTGAGATAGGATTAGCATCTTTAGAGAGTTCGGTATGCGCAAATGAAACAGTAACATGATTTCGTGAGAACTGTTCAGCAAGTAAATGAGAAACTCTTTCTATCCCTCCACAATTGGGAAGAACAGGTAATTGACTGAGGAATGTAATATGTAGTTTTTTATTGTCCATATCCGGTTATTAAAGATTATACTTTTTGCATTGAAAAGTGATTCACAAAATAAACATATTTTTTTGGACTGAACAAATATTTAATAACTTTTTTTGAGAGCAGTTAAACTTTTTTCAGTTTTAGTTGTATTTCTTATTAAGACCAGTTATTAATTACTAATGATTCTTTAAACATGAAACAAATTCTCCATGCTGTAAGTCTATGTATATCTTTGTTGGTAGGAAGTCTGAGTGTTTTCGGAGTAACGCAGAATTTCCCTTATATCTCCCCAACACCGGATGAAATTCCAATTATCGCCACCTCTCCATATCTTGAGTGGACTAAACCTACTTTGGATGATTTTAAAGGAGTAAAGGAGTGCGGTTTCAATTGTGTCTTATGTAGTTCTCTTCTTGACGTAAAATCCATTCTTAGCCTATGTGAGCAAGTTGGGATAAAGGCTATAATATCGCAAGGTAACGCTACTCCACTTTATTATCTTAGCTTAGTTGATTCTTTTAAGAATATGCCATCGTTAGGGGGGTGGGCGCTAAAGGATGAAGCAGGATATGGTTTATGGCATCCTGAGGATGTAGCTATTCCCCAGAATGAAAGAAAATTCAATCTGATTCAATTATATGATGATGTAATAACAGCGGATAGTAGACATTTAGTATATTTGAATCAATCTGCTGGAAGTGATAAATTTAACATTGGTATGAATAAGGATTATATGGCCTACCTAAATGAGTTTCAGAAAGTATTTACGCCAGCCCTATGGAGTTTTGATGTTTACCCCATACGTGCTCAAGGGGAGGATTTATGGGTGAATTACAAATGGTTTTATGAATCGCTTATAAATTTTTCAAAAATTTCCAAAGCTACCAATAGACCCTTTTGGGCATATTGTCTAAGCCAAGGATACACTATGCCTCAAAAAAAACTAACCCGACCAAATCCCACCCTTGGAATGCTTAGATTTGAAGCTTTTACATCTTTAGCTATGGGTGCAAAAGGAATAGTATACTGGACATATGCTCAAAGAGAGGAGTCGAAAAGTACAATGTATTTAGGTGCACCAGTGGATTCGGATGGTCAACGTACGGAGATATGGTCGCTTGTACAGGAGGTTAATAAGGAAATAAGAGATTTGAAAGATGTGTTTTTATATTCGGTACAAAGAGATTATGCAGTCATAGGAAATGATGCTTATGATGGGAATCAAAATAATTCGTCGTTTGGTCATGTATCAGCCATTAAGACTCGCACTCCGGGAATTCTTATTTCTGAATTGTGTGGTCATGGAATCAACTATCTGATATTGGTTAATCAAAGTCCGATTTCCGCTCAAAATCTTGAAATGATATTAGACTGTAATGCAGATGTGGTTTGCTGTTTTGGCACTTATAATCATTCTCTTGTAAAAGGGAGATATGAATGGAAAGTTGGTTTGGAGCCGGGTGGATGTTTGATACTAAGCTATTAAATTTCTAACTTGCCAAGCTGATTTAAACATCTTATAATAGAATTTCTCCAAAAAGACCAAGTGTGGTTGCCATCAGATACTTCTAATGAAACTTGAGAGTCATGTTCGAGCATCTTTTGATAGAGATCGATGTTCTGCTGTAAGAAACTATCTGCTTTTCCGATGTCAAGATAGAAGAGTATATCATGTGGATAGGAAGTATAATCTAAGATACTTGGCACAATTGGAGACATAGGTCCTGTGGGGCGGGCACTCATTGCATAGCAAAAAGAGAAATAGTTGCAGTGCTCTATTGAATAATAAAGAGCCCCGTAGCCTCCCATTGAATTGCCTGCAATCCATCTTTTATCTTTGCATCCACCTATATTATATTTTTCTTCAATAACAGGAATGAGATTCTGGAAGAAGAAATTTTCGTAGAATACATTTTCTTGATAACCATTTACATAATAAGAGTTTAACGCCTCAGGTATTACTATTGCCATAGGTGGAACAATCTTCTTGGCAATTGATACGCTGAGTGCTGTGTCAGCAAAACCTTGGGTACACCATCCAGTGAAGTAAGAATCCTTCCCATGTAGAAGATAGAGTGCCGGAATTTTTTCCTCCTTAGACAAGATGGATGAGTCTGGCATCAATATGATGCAGTTATATTGAGCATGAGTTTTAGATTCCTCTAATTTCGTATAATGTCGTATTATTACTGGAAGTGATAATGGAAGTGTATCATTGGAGTTAGAGCTTCCTTCATTAATAGAAGGTGGGATAGAGTCTTCCGTGTATATTTCATCTTTGGTGCAACTTTGGAAAGCAATAGTTGTCCATAAGGTTAAAAAAAAGCGTAGCCAATATTTATGTGGAGAAAGGATATTCATAAGGGAGATTTGCATAAGTTGTTTTGTGCAAAAATAATATATTTTTAAGAGGAAACAAAATTTTAAGTCAAGTTTTGTTCTTTTGATCTGAAGCTTTGACCAAATTTGTGTAAACCATGTCAAGATATATAATATTATATTAGAGTATACCGTTAATTATTGAGATTTTAAACATTAAAGCTGACTTAAATGGAAAAGAACATATTGAGTAAACCTCGAATAGAATTCATAGATTTAGCAAAAGGTGTTTGCATTATTTTGGTGGTTTTACTTCATATAGTGCCTTTATTGAATGATAAGCTTGATTTTTTGAGTTATCTTAGAATGCCATTGTATTTTTGTCTGTCCGGTCTTTTTTTTAAAGATTATGGTTCACTAAAGAATTTTACAATAAGGAAAGTTAACAAAATCTTGATACCATTTGTGGCTTGGTATGTTATCTCTTATGTGGTATTCTATGTAGGAAGGTTACTTACCAATTCTGCCCACGAGGCAATGTACTCCATTACTGATGTGTTTTTCAGAAATGAGATTTTCAATATCCCTATTTGGTTTTTGCTTTGTCTGTTCTGGAGTAATATCTTGTTTGCTTGCGTCCATTCGCTGTTTAAAAAGTGGTATCTGCAATTATTTTGCGTAGTACTAATGGCTAATGTAGGATATATTATGAATTTTTATAATGTAAGTAATCTGCTTTATATCGGATCTTCATTAAGTTGCATGCCTTTCTATTATTTAGGGTATGTGTTGAAACGCACATCATTACTTTATTCACATGCAAATAAGAAGTTTGAAAGATTTTTATTTGGTATGTCCTTAATAGGGGCAATGCTGTTTGCTTTTCTCCCAAATACATTTCAACATTTTGAATTTTATTCAAATAGATTAATTCAAGGAAATATGTTGGGCGTGTATGGAATTAGTATAATTTATATTGTCTTTATTTTACTATTATGTAAAATGATTGGAAGACTTCCCTATATATCCTGGTTAGGAAGATATTCAATTGTGGTTCTGGTGACCCATCTACTTGTCAATAATTTCGTTCTTCGAGGTGTTTGCTGGGGTTTGAAATTGACAGAAAATGAATTGTGGGTACAACTGTTATGTTTTGTAATCAATATTAGTGCTATGGCAGTCGTAATTCCGTTAGTGCTAAGATATTTGCCTTACATCACAGCTCAGAAGGATTTGCTTGGAGATAGGAGGAGGCCATTTCTTCAAGCAGAAATAGATTAGAGACTGAGATTTTGTATAAATATATATAACTGCAATCCAATGAGTTTTACCTCAATTAATTTTATTGTATTCATAGTTGTCGTGGTTGTGATGAATTACATCATACCTCGAACAAAACGATGGTTATTCCTGTTGGCAGCTTCGTATTATTTCTATCTCAACTGGCAACCCATTTATGGATTGCTGTTGTTGGGTACGTCTGTGATTACATATTTGAGTGCGCTGTTGATGGGGGATGAGGGAAAGCCAAAAAGATACCGGAAATGGATTTGTGCAGTAGGATGTGTGCTCCCATTGGCCTCACTTGGATTATTCAAGTATTACAATTTCATCACATCGTCAATACATGGCGTATTATCAAGTTTAGGTGTCTTAATTGAGATGCCGCGATTCGATTTGCTTATGCCAATTGGAATTTCATTCTATACGTTCACTGCAGTAGGTTATCTCATAGATATTTATCGGAAACAGTATGAAGTGGAGAGAAACTTTTTTATGTTGAGTCTTTTTATTGGATTCTTCGCACAGATCGCATCTGGTCCGATTCCGCGAGGTAGCCATCTTCTGCCACAATTGCGAAGTCCGGAGAATCTTAGTTATGATAATGTGATAGGAGGATTGCGAACCATGATATGGGGCTTTTTCATGAAACTGTGTGTGGCAGATAGATTGGGAATATATGTAGACACTATATATGGAAATATAACAGAACACAACGGAGGCTCTCTTTTCTTGGCATCACTTCTGTATACTATACAGATATATTGTGATTTCGCAGGCTATTCATTAGTCGCAATTGGAGCTGCCCGAATGTTGGGAATCAGATTGATGGATAATTTCAGACGGCCTTATTTTTCAACGAGTCTTAAGGAATTCTGGTGTCGTTGGCATATATCTCTCTCCTCCTGGTTCAGAGATTATGTGTACATACCATTGGGAGGAAGTAGAGTCTCAAAACCTAAACATATATTCAATCTGATTGCTACATTTCTTGTAAGTGGTCTATGGCATGGGGCTGCATGGAACTTCTTGTTATGGGGAGGATTGCATGGAGTTGGTCAATCGGTAGAAAAAATGGCATCCAGAGGGACTAAGAAAAAAATGGATGTGAGCAGCTTTAACCCCTTCTCATTAGTAAAGGTATTCTTAGTATTTCTGATTGTGAATTTTCTTTGGGTATTTTTTCGACTGGAATCAGTGAATCATCTTCATATCTTTTTTGTGAAATTATGCACTGATTTAGGTATGCCCTTCGTAGATATGACGTTAGTATATGGAGGGGTGGCGGTTTTATTGTTATTTATAAAGGATTTGATTGATGAGTACTGGCCGGGAATTAAATTCATGAACAGTAATAATATTGTGGTGTCAAATTGCGCTACAGGATTACTTGTAGCCGTAATCTTGTTATTTGGAGTGTTTGATTCAAGTTCGTTTATATATTTTCAGTTCTGATGAAGCCAATAGTTAAGATATTCTGTGCCCTTTTGATTATGACAATAACTGTGGTGTGTGTTGATATTGTTTTTGGCTATATAGCAAATACGATTTTTACAGCATCATCTCGTACCAAAGTGGGGTATGCACTCAAGAGTGATGTTTCACCGGAGTTGTTGTTTGTTGGATCCTCCCGGGCCTCACATCATTATGACACACCGTTTATTAATGATAGTTTAGGTATCTCTGCTTTTAATCTTGGACAGGATGGTCGAGGATTGACATATCATGATGCTCTTTTAAGAGCTTATTTACAGCATCATACTCCAAATACTGTGATTTTGGAATTGCTGCCGGAAGATTTGTCAGGTCAGATTAATAACAGAGTTAAAGCACTCTATCCTTATATCGCAAATTCGGAAGAGATTAAGAACGTTGCGATAAATGTTGACAAGGATAATAAATATTTACTAATAAGCAATTTGTTGAGATATAACTCAGAGTGTTTTCAATTATCAAAGAATTTATTCAAGTATTTTAATGCTGACTCTTACGGTTATATACCATTGAAGTCTAACTCCCATCAAAAACGAGAGTTGGAAGAAAAATCAGTTGCTGATGATACTACAGTGAATAAAATTGCAAAAGAGTGTCTGATAGATATTATTACTCTATGCAAAAAGAAAAACATTAATCTGATTGTATCATTCTCTCCGGAATACTATATAAGGTCAAACGAGAATCCCATATTCGCAATATGCGATTCTATGGGGATTAAAGTTGTAGATGCCAGACGATTCAGATTAAATCTTCCTGCAAGTGAATACTTTAACGATAATTTCCATCTGAACGATTTAGGCGCGAGAGCTTATACAAAATATTTTATGGATTTAATCATGGATGATATGAGATTTGATTCTCTGAACTATATTGAGGTTGATACAACCTTGGTATATAATTGAAAATACTTTCGCGAAGAGGTAAGAATGGAATAGGCATGAGCTTTGGATAGACCCATAGTAATTAATCTGGTTCGCAACGCATCGTTATTATTGATGTTGTTGACTGCGTCTGCCAACGCTTGCTCATTACCTTGAGGGAAAATCATCCCCGCTCCCTCCACAACTTGCCGAAGTCCGTCTACGTCTGACGCGATGACCGGCAAGCCTCCTGCCATCATCTCAACGGCTGTGAGCCCGAATCCCTCCCAATGTGATGACTGTATGCCTATGAAGGTGGATTTTATCAAGGTGGGTATATCATCGCGGTTGCCCAAGAACACCACACGCTTTTCCAATCCTAATTCTTGCACAAGCTTTCTATGTGCTTCAAGTGTCTCCCCGTCGCCGGCAAACGCCACGAATATATCCGGGTCTGACAGGTAGGGAAGTGCCCTGATTACGGTGGCCTGGTCTTTCGCCGGCACAAAACGTGACACCATCAGCAATGGTTTCCCTTCTCGCCCGAATAGTTCTTTTACGGGAGCGGCTTCGGCATTCTGATAGACTGTCAGGTCAATGCCATTCTCTATTACTGCAACACGTGGCGCAGCGATGGAGCGTCCTATCCATTCCGTGAGATTTGCAGCTGTCGCATCACTGATGCACCCAACCTTTGTATAGCGGGAATAAATCCATCTTTCCAATGGGCGGAAGTAACTTTTATCGCGGCGGCGGTTGTGGGTGCTGTGTTCGGTAAAAACAAGCGGTTTCCCGATGCCGAGGTTGGCCAATGCCACAATGTAGCTGGATGGGAAGAGATGCACGTGCACTATGTCAGCCCCTTTTATGAAAGGGCGTAATCTCGAGATGATTCTGGGGGAACGGAGCGGCAAGTCAAGTGAGGTGACTCTTATACCCGATTCCAGCAAACGGCGCTCGGTGGCTGAGCCGGTAAGGTGATACACCACCAATTCAACCTCCACATCATTCGTGGCATTCATTACGGGAAGCAGGTCGGCCAAGAGTTTCTGCGCTCCTCCGGCTCCTAAGGAATGGATTATGTGAAGTACTTTCATAGTGCGTCTATAAAATAAAGGAGGGGCATGAAGTCATGCCCCTCCAGGGTTGGTTTTATCTCTTTTTCGGCGGGGCTGTCATTATTTAGCCTTGCCGTCAGAACCGAGAACGTTGATGATCTTCTCCTTGTAGAGTTTCTCCATCTCGTCGCGGGCCGGGCCGAGATACTTGCGGGGGTCGAACTCACCCGGTTTCTCAGCGAATACCTTGCGAACAGCTGCAGTCATTGCAAGACGGCTGTCTGAGTCGATGTTGATCTTGCAAACGTCCATCTTGGCTGCCTTGCGGAGCTGCTCCTCGGGGATGCCGATTGCGTCAGGAAGCTTGCCGCCATTCTCGTTGATGATCTTAACATACTCCTGGGGCACAGAAGATGAACCGTGGAGCACGATGGGGAAGTCGGGAAGCTTGGCCTCAACTGCCTCAAGCACGTCGAATGCCAATGGAGGGGGAACGAGAAGACCGGTCTTGGGGTCGCGTGTGCACTGCTCGGGAGTGAACTTGTAAGCACCGTGAGATGTGCCGATCGAGATGGCGAGGCTGTCGCAACCTGTGCGGGTAGCGAAGTCG